>NZ_JACVBF010000029.1:0-41131 GCF_014852195.1 Ensifer sp. ENS08 | reverse complement strand
TTCCGAACCCCTCAATCAGCACCAAGCCAATCAGGAAACTCTAGAGCGAAGGTCGTCGTCGCCAGCAGCGCCGCCGCCCTCGTCAGTGATCGGGCTTATAGACCCCCATCCTCACAGACGTCAACAGGGATTTTCGGAAAAAATGACAGATTTCTGACAAAGCCCACAAACGCAGGGCTTTGCGCCCCCAAAAAGTTTTACCCCCTCCCCCGGGCCTGTGGAGACACAATTTGGCCCTACCTTTTTCACAATCGGCCTATCTAAGCGAAAACGAAGATGCGTCGCGGATGCGGGCGCGCGGACAGGCTTGGGATATATAGGATATCGCCCTTGCAGCTCCGCGCGTGATTTGACTCCGCCGCGTGAAAGATGCACACCTTCGCGCAACGTATCGCAGGCAAGAATACGGTTTAGAGAAATCGGGGACCCTCAGTTCGGCATGATCACCGACAAGAACATGGTCAGGTCGCTTGGCGACCAGCCACCGATCCTGGCGCATGGCCGGCGCGCGCCCGACAGGCGCGAGATTTCGCTGCGCTGGCTATCCGGCACCTTCCTGACGGGGATCACCTCGAGCCTTCTGATGGGTGTCGCGCTCTTTGCAGCGCTTGACGGACGCCAGCAGCTGGCAATCCCGGCCGAAGCCTATGCCGCACTCGATGCCGGTTCGAATGGCGACGAGCAAGCGATCGCCGTTCGCGGCGGCCGCATCCTGTCGCCAAAGCTCGTTGCCAAGCCGGCCGACAAGACGATCATGGAAGTCTCGACGATGACCCATGACGGCGAGAAGGAAGTGGTGCGCAAACAGCCCTTCGTTCACGTAAAGATGGCGCTCGCCGCCAATCATCAGGCCTCGGAAAGCTACCCGGACTTCGATCCTCTGGCGATCTTCTCGACGGAAGAGGCCGAGGAAGAATCCCCCGTTTCGCGAACCGGCACGCTTTACGGCTCGAACGTCGATTCCGAAGTGGCGCTGAAAACCGTCGACTTCCCGCTGCGCGGCGGCCCCACCTTCGACAGTTCGATGTCGCTGGAAGAGGTCGAGGAAAATGTCCGCACCAACGGCTCTGTCCTGACCGAGGGCAGCACCCAGGTCGCCTCGCTCTATTATGTCGATCCGCAGCGCTTCGCCTCGGAGAGTGACGGGCTCGATCTTCTCCAGGGCCTGACCGCGCGCATCGTCGAGCAGAACAAGAGTGACGCCGCCTACGAGACGATCGACGAAGAAACCACCGAATACGCCGACGACATCATTCCGGTGCGGCGCCAGACCGACATCGCGACAGTCATGAGCAGTGCCGGCTACACCAAGGCGCAGGCCGAGGACGCCGCCAGCTATCTCGGCCAGGCGCTCGGCGCCAGCGAGCTTTCCGAAGGCGATGTCCTGCGCATCGGCATCATCCAGAACGGCGAGACGCAGAAGGGCCAGGACGCACGCATCGTGCGGGCCACGATCTATTCGCGCAACCGGCATGTGCTGACGATGGCGGTCGATGACAAGGGCCGCTTCGTCCCCGGCGCCGAGCCACCGAGGCTCGACGCGGTCGCCACCGCCTTCGACGACAACGGCGCGCCGGTCATGACCAGCAGCCACGACCTTCCGCGGGTCTATGACGGCATTTACCGTGCGGCACTTTCCTACGGCATGAACGCCGACATGGTTGGCCTCGTCGTCAAGCTGCTGGCCAGCAATGTCGATTTCCAGGCGCAGCTGAAGCCGACGGATTCTCTTGAAGCCTTCTTCTCCGTGACCGACGAACGCGGCATGGCGACGGAGGAATCCGAGCTCCTCTATGTTCGCGCCAAATTCGGCGATGCCGTTACCGCCTTCTACCGGTTCCAGGATCCGAGCGACAACACGATCGACTATTTCGACCAGGACGGCAAAAGCATCCGCCAGTTCCTGCTGCGCAATCCCGTGCCGAATGGCCATTTCCGTTCGGGCTTCGGCATGCGCCGGCACCCGATCCTCGGTTTCTCGCGCATGCACACCGGCGTCGACTGGGCAGCCCCGCGCGGTACACCGATCATCGCCGCCGGCGGCGGTGTCGTCGAAAAGGCCGGCTGGGATTCCGGCGGCTATGGCAACCAGACGCTGATCCGCCATGCCAACGGCTACGTGTCCTCCTACAACCACCAGAGCGCGATCGCCAAAAACGTCAAGGTCGGCAACAAGGTCGTCCAGGGCCAGGTGATCGGCTGGGTCGGAACGACCGGCCTTTCGACCGGACCGCACCTGCACTACGAGCTGATCGTCAACGGCAACAAGGTCGATCCCTTGCGCATCCGACTGCCCGGCGGCAAGTCGCTTTCGGGCGACGCGCTGGCGAAGTTCGAGAAGGAACGCGACCGCATCGACGAATTGCTGAACAAGGACGGCACGGGCGCAGAGGTCGCGAGCAACTAACCGCTCCCCTCCCCTGCTCGAAAATCGGCACAAACAGAAAGGCCGCCCCGAAGGGCGGCCTCTTGATTTGTGCGCTGCTGGACTTAGGCGGCTTCCTTGTCCGGCCCCGCCCCGCGCTTGAAGTTGAGGCGGTCGGAGCCCGAAAGCACCTTGACGGTCGAACCATCAGGGAACTCCCCCTGCAGGATCTTCTCGGCGAGCGGATCCTGCACGAACTTCTGGATCGCCCGCTTCAGCGGACGGGCGCCATAGGCCGGGTCGTAGCCCTTGTCGGCCAGGAACGCGCGGGCATCGTCGTCGAGTTCCAGCGTGATCTTGCGCTCGGCAAGCAGCTTGCGCAGCCTTTCGAGCTGGATATCGACGATCGCCCCCATCTCCGACCGACGCAGCCGGTGGAACAGGATGATCTCGTCGACGCGGTTCAGGAACTCCGGCCGGAAGGCGGACTTCACCACCTCCATCACCTGGTCGCGAACCGCATCACTGTCCTCATTTTCGCTAAGCCCGACCAGATACTCCGCGCCGAGGTTCGAGGTCATGATGATCATCGTGTTGCGGAAGTCGACGGTGCGACCCTGACCATCGGTCAGGCGGCCGTCGTCGAGCACCTGCAGCAGCACGTTGAAGACATCCGGATGCGCCTTCTCGATCTCGTCGAACAGCACGACCTGATAGGGCCGGCGCCGAACGGCTTCGGTCAACGCACCGCCTTCCTCGTAGCCGACATAGCCCGGAGGCGCACCGATCAGCCGGGCGACGGAGTGCTTCTCCATGTATTCCGACATGTCGACACGCAGCAACGCGGTCTCGTCGTCGAAGAGGAACCGGGCAAGCGCCTTGGTCAGCTCCGTCTTGCCGACGCCGGTCGGGCCCAGGAAGATGAACGAGCCGATCGGCCGGTTCGGATCCTGGAGACCCGCGCGGGCACGCCGGACGGCACGGGAAACTGCCTGCACGGCGTCACCCTGGCCGACGACCCACTTCGCCAATTCGTCTTCCATGCGAAGCAGCTTGTCGCGTTCGCCTTCCAGCATCTTGTCGACCGGAATGCCCGTCCAGCGAGACACCACATGCGCGATGTTGTCGGGGGTCACGACCTCCTGCACCATCGGGTTGGCATTGGCGTTCTCCTGGCTTTCGGCGTCCGAGAGCTCCTTTTCGAGCTTCGGGATGACACCGTAGGTCAGTTCGCCGGCACGCTGGAACTCGCCCTTGCGCTGGACGATCGCCAGCTCGTTGCGAGCTTCGTCGAGCTGCTTCTTGAGATCGGCCGCACGCCCGAGCTTCTGCTTTTCCGCCTGCCAGCGGGCCGTCAGCGCGGATGCCTGCTCTTCGAGCGAAGCAAGATCAAGTTCGAGCTTCTCCAGCCGATCCTTCGACGAGACATCGGTTTCCTTCTTCAGGGCCTCGCGCTCGATCTTCAGCTGGATGATGCGACGATCGAGCTCGTCGAGCTCCTCGGGCTTGGAATCCACCTGCATGCGCAGCCGCGACGCGGCTTCGTCCATCAGGTCGATCGCCTTGTCCGGCAGGAACCGGTCGGTGATGTAGCGGTTCGAAAGGGTCGCGGCGGCAACCAGCGCCGAATCCGAAATCCGGACCTTGTGGTGCTGCTCGTACTTTTCCTTCAGACCGCGCAGGATCGAGATCGTGTCTTCGACCGTCGGCTCCTCGACCATGACCGGCTGGAAGCGACGGGCAAGGGCCGCGTCCTTTTCGACATGCTTGCGGTACTCGTCGAGCGTGGTCGCGCCAACGCAATGCAGCTCGCCGCGTGCCAGCGCCGGCTTCAACAGGTTGGAGGCGTCCATGGCGCCATCGGCCTTGCCGGCCCCGACCAGCGTGTGCATCTCGTCGATGAACAGGATGATCTCGCCGTTTTCGGCCTGCACCTCGTTGAGCACGGCCTTCAGCCGCTCCTCGAACTCGCCGCGGAACTTCGCACCGGCAATCAGCGCGCCCAGGTCGAGCGCCATCAGCCGCTTGTCCTTGAGGCTTTCCGGCACGTCACCATTGACGATGCGCAGTGCCAGGCCCTCGGCGATCGCGGTCTTGCCGACGCCGGGCTCACCGATCAGAACCGGATTGTTCTTGGTGCGGCGCGACAGCACCTGGATGGTGCGGCGGATCTCGTCGTCGCGGCCGATGACCGGGTCGAGCTTGCCTTCTCGCGCGTCGGCCGTCAGGTCGCGCGCGTATTTCTTCAGGCTGTCGAAGCCCTGTTCGGCAGTGGCACTGTCGGCGGTGCGGCCCTTGCGGATGTCGTTGATCACCTGGTTGAGCTTGGTCGGCGTGACGCCGGCCTTCTTCAGGATGTCAGCAGTGGCCGCCGAGCTTTCGATCGCCAGCGCCAACAACAGGCGCTCGACGGTGACGAAGCTGTCGCCAGCCTTCTTGGCTGCGTCTTCGGCGCTCGAAAACATCCGCGCAAGCGGCTGCGACAGATAGACGGAACCGTTGCCGCCGGAAACCTTGGGAAGCTTTGCAAGCGCTGCGTCATTGCCGGCGCGCGCTTCGCGGGCATCACCACCGGCCCGCTCGATCAGCGAGGCGGCCATGCCCTGGTCGTCATCGAGCAGTACCTTCAGCACATGCTCCGGCGTGAACTGCTGGTGTCCTTGCGCCAGCGCATAGGTCTGCGCCGACTGCAGAAAACCGCGCACGCGCTCGGAATATTTTTCGATGTTCATACTCTACCTCCATAGCCCGGCAGGCCCATCATGGCACCCGTCGGTGTTTCAGGATCAGGCTCCCGCATTCGGCAAGCCTGTCAGTGTGACGCGATCCCCGCTTTGCGTCGGATCAACGCGTCCGAAGCGAATATGGGGCAGCGATTTTGGAAATTAAAGAGCCTCCCGACGCTCCTGAGACGGAAATCTGCAACCGCGAGGCGGCCGCGCACCGAAAGGGTAACGCGGCCGCGGGATCGTCTATGCCGCGGGCGTTCGCTCGGCGAAGGACGCGCCGAATTCCTTCATCCGCCGCACATAGTAGGCCGGCTCGATCAGGACCTCCGGCAGATAGAGGCCCGGCGCCGGGGCGGCCCCTCCTTCAAGGCCGAGCATGCGCTCGACCGCAAGGGCGACGCCAAGCGCCGTCAGTGGGGCCTGGCCCTGAGGGTGCACGATCTCATAGCGACGGTCGACCAGTTCGCCGTGTTTGTCGCGGCCCTTGATATCGATGGCGATCTCCGTCGAGAACGGTTCGCCGCGCCGCCTGCTCGCGGACACGCTATAGGCAAGATCCAGGCGGATATCGCTGGCGTTGGTACGGGCCGAAAGCGCCATGACGTCGAAGGGCGAATAGGCGGTCGCTTCGAGTTCGACGCCGTCAACGCTTCTGAAGCGCGCCTTGGAATCCTCGCCGCCGGCCCAGTGGAACTTGCCATCCGCGACGGTCAAAGCGGCGGGCGCAAGGCCGGTGATGCGGTTGTAATCCGCAAGTGCTGCCGGCCCACCCATATCCTCTTCGTCGAGCAAGACGCCGATGCGGATCGTGTCGATCGCCTCATAGGCTTTGGCAAAGTCGAGGATCGGGAAGATCGCGGCGCCGGCGAGCCAGTGGCTGGCGAGCAGGATCGGCGCACTGTCCGGCGCATGGATATACTGCGCCATCTCCGGACCGACCTCGAAGGTGCCGCTCGATAGGCTGATATAGGGAATGCCGTGGCGCTGGGCGTAACGCATCGAACTCAGCTTTTCGTCTTTCAGGAAGATGACGACGGCGCTGAAGCGGGGCGCATCGCCAAGGCCGAGATCCGGGCGACTGAGGTCGACGCTGACCCCGACCGCGCCACCAACCTCACGTGCGACCGCCTCGGCCCTGCCAAGATCGCGGCCACCGATCGCGATCGGCAACGTCGGGTGCAGACCACGAATGATCCTTGCGGCCTGCGACCCGACGACACCGGAACCACCGACAATCAAAACGGGCAGAAACTTGCTCGACATCTTCCTATCTCCTAAACGAGAGGTAAGCGGCGCCTACCGAACTTACCATTAGTAACTTACTATTGGTAAGTAAGATGCCGAATACCACTTTCAAGAGGCATGAGCCGACGCGAAAAGAGGATTGTGACCGATGAGCCGGACGAAAGGCCCAAAGCTTGCGAAGCCCGAGCGGCGCGCCCAGCTGCTCGAGACCGCCAGGGAGATCCTGCGCGAACGGGGCGCCGACGCCCTGACGCTTGGCCATCTCGCCGAAAGCGCTGGCGTCAGCAAGCCCATCGCCTATGAACATTTCGGCACGCGCGAGGGGCTCTTGATCGCGCTCTCCCAGGAAATCGAAGACCGGCACACGGAAAAACTGAAGGTCGCGCTGAAGGGTGCATTAAATCGGCTCGAAGCGGTCGCCGATATCATCAGTTCCGTCTACATCAACTGTGCTGTCGAAAGCGGCGAGGAATGGCAGGCGATCTCCGGCGCGCTGCGCGGCAATGCGGACATGATCGCCACGCAGCAACAGCAGGCTGACGATTACGTCGCCATGATCAAGGCAGCCCTCTCTCCTTTCTCGGAAGTCCCCGGCGACGATCTGAGGCTTCGCTGCACGGGTATCGCCGGCGCGGCCGAGGCGATCGGCCGCGAACTGATCCGCGGGCGCACAAACGAGACCGCTGCGAGCAGCAACCTAACTGCACTCATCATCGACAGTGCCAAAAGCTGACCAGTGCAACTGGCTGATCAGCGTTTGCCGTGCAAAGAAAAACCCGGCCGCGATGGGCCGGGTTTTTGATGCCTGCACCGGGCAGGCTGACTAAAGCGACTTCGCTTACTCGGAAGCAGCCAGAGCCGGCGCTTCCGGAGCGTCATCGCCTGACGGCTGAGCCTCGTCGGCAGCACCTTCCTGGGCGCTGCGGCGGGGACGGCGCGGACGCGGCGCGTTGCGGCGGCGCGTTGCGGCACGGCCGGAAGCGGCAGGAGCTTCTTCTTCCATCGCAACTTCGGCCGGCGTGCCTTCGATCACCGGCTGCGGGCCGGTACCGTCGATGACAACGGGCTGCGGCTCGGCAACAGGCGTTACGGCTGCGGCACCCGAAGCCGGCATGTCGTCGGCGTAGCCCTGATCCAGATCGTCCTGGTCCTGGTCGGCTGCGTCGTGGCCGCGGAAGTCCTGACGGTCGTCACGCTGGAAACGATCCTGCATCTGCGCCTGCGCGGCAGCAATGATGCGGTTGTAGTGTTCGGCGTGCTGCAGGTAATTTTCCGCCATGACCCGGTCGCCGGAGCTCTGGGCGTCGCGCGCAAGTGCAGAGTACTTCTCGGCGATGTGCTGGGCCGTACCGCGAATCTTCACATCCGGACCGGAGCTGTCGTAGGTCCGCGTCAGCGGATTCGAGCCCTTGCGGTTGTGATTGTTGTTGCTTCCATTGTTGTTGTTATTGTTGTTGTTATTTCGCCCGCGGCCGCGCTTGTTTTGCTGTCCTGGCCTCATAGTACATTCACCCGAATTCTCTTGATAATGATGATCATGTGGTTTCGTCTTCCGGCCGGATCCGCCCGACAGAGCACGCACCGTTGCGCTCGCACAATGGCGGCTTCGGCGCCGACTGACGTCAAATTAACAGGTACCCGCACAAGGCACGTGTTGAACCCTAGCAACTCTTTCTTGAGAGCAATCCCCGTGGCCAGGTCATACCGGAACGAATCTTAGGTCCATGACCTTCTGCCCAGTGCGCGGGCAAACTAGCCCGCTTCCTCTGGGATTCCAAGCCCTTTCTTTGCCTCTGCAAGAAAGAAGATGCGCCAGTGCAGCATTTTTTCAACGGTTTGTGTCGCGTTCGAAGATCAGGACGCGGTCATTGCCGCCGAGATCCTTCGCCTCTTCACGCAGACGGAATTTTTCGGCGTAAAACAACGCCGTTACCGCCTCTTTCTGGTCGAAACCGATTTCCAAGCCTATCACGCCGTTTGTCTCAAGATGATGACCAGCTTGAGAAGCGATGGCGCGATAGGCATCTAGCCCATCTTCTCCGCCATCAAGCGCTGCGGCCGGGTCGTGAAGTCTCACCTCCGGCTCAAGCTCTTCGACCACACTGGACCGGATATACGGCGGATTTGAGACGATAACGTCGTAACGACCGTCCACCTTTTCGTACCAGTTGCTGAGCAACGGCCGAAAGCGATCCGCAAGTCCGAGAGCGACGGCATTTGCCGTCGCCGTTGCCAGCGCGTCTCCGGATATATCGGTAGCCGTGCCCCTGGCTTCAAGAACCTCAGACAGAAGCGCGAGACAAATCGCGCCCGTGCCGGTCCCGAGATCCATGATCTCGCAACCTCCCTTTCGCGCGACCACCGCGCGCAGATAGGGGATCATGCGGTCGACCAAGGTCTCGGTGTCCGGGCGCGGCTCCAGTGTTTCCTTCGACAGCCTCAGCGGCAGGCCGAAAAACTCGCGTTCACCGAGGATGCGATAGACCGGCTCGCGCGCCAGCCGGCGCGCAACCGCCGCCCGGATCCGCTGGGCATCCTCATCCGAAACCGGGTCCCTGCCCCGCGACACGACCGCGCTCAGCGACAGGTCGAGCAGGCCCGAGATCAGGTGCCGGACGTCGAGCGCCGCATGCTCGATGCCGCCCGCCTGCAGGCGATCGCGACTTTCGGCAACCAGGCTCGCGAGCGTCTCGGCCATCTCCTAGCCCCGCTGCTCGCCGAGCTGCGCCAGCTGGCTCGCCTGGTAGTCGGCAAGCAGCGCATCGACGACTTCGTCGATCTCGCCCATCATCATCCGGTCGAGCTTGTAGAGCGTCAGGTTGATGCGGTGGTCGGTAAGGCGTCCCTGCGGGAAATTGTAGGTGCGGATGCGTTCGGAGCGGTCGCCCGATCCCACCTGGCTCTTGCGGTCGGCCGAGCGTTCGCTGTCGGCGCGCTGGCGCTCCATCTCGTAGAGGCGCGAGCGCAGCACCTGCATCGCTTTCGCACGATTCTGGTGCTGCGACTTTTCCGAGCTGGTGACGACGAGACCGGTCGGCAGGTGGGTGATGCGCACGGCCGAGTCCGTCGTGTTGACGTGCTGTCCGCCGGCGCCCGACGAGCGCATCGTGTCGATGCGGATATCCTCGGGCCGGATCTCGATATCGATGTCTTCGGCCTCGGGCAGCACTGCGACGGTTGCCGCCGAGGTGTGAATGCGACCGCTCGCCTCCGTCTCCGGCACGCGCTGTACGCGGTGCACACCAGATTCGAACTTCAGCCGCGCGAACACGCCGCGCCCGGAAACTGTAGCGATGATTTCCTTGAAACCGCCGGCTTCGCCTTCGCTCGACGACAGCACTTCGACCTTCCACCCCTTGCCCGCCGCATAACGCTCGTACATCCGGAACAGGTCGCCGGCAAACAGCGCCGCCTCGGAACCACCGGTTCCGGCGCGGATTTCAAGGATCGCGCTCTTTTCGTCGGCCGCATCCTTCGGCAGGAGCAGGATCTGGATTTCCTGTTCCAAACCCTCGATCGTCGCTTGGACCTCGGGCTTTTCCATTTCGGCGAGATCACGCATCTCGCGATCGGTCGATTTGTCGGCGAGCATGGCGGAGATGTCGGCAAGCTCCGCCGTCGCCTTTTCGTAGGCGCGGATCTTCGTCACCACCGGCTGCAGTTCGGAATACTCCGAGGCGAGCTTGACGTAGACGTCCGCGGCCGGGCCGGCGGACATGCGCGCCTCGATTTCACCGAACCGCCGTTCCAGTTCGCGCATCTTTTCAACGGGAAGCTTTGCCAAGTCTCACTCCAATGCGTCTCGCCCCGGCCGGATCAGCTCCGGACGAGGGTTGCGACGCGTCACTTCAATCTAAACCGGAATGCCGTTTTCCGCGGCGAAATCCACCAGCATCTGGCGAACGGGCGTCTGATCTCGCGTGTCGTCCAGTGCAGCGTTGAGCAGTGCGCCGAGCTTGGACGCGTCAAGCGCCAGAAGCATCGCCTTGATCGGTCCGACGGCCGTCGGCGACATCGACACCGAACGGAAGCCAAGACCCAGCAGCGCCATGGCCGAGAGCGGCTTGCTCGCCATCTCGCCGCAGAGCGTCACCGGCGTATCGTGCCGGTCGCCGGCGCGCACGATATCACGCAGGATCCTGAGGAACGGGCGCCCGAGCACGTCGAAACGATCGGACACGCGGGCATTGCCGCGGTCGACGGCCATCGCGAACTGGAAGAGGTCGTTGGAGCCGACCGAGACGAAGTCCACCTCGGTCATCAGCTCGTCGAGCTGCCAGAGCAGCGCCGGCACTTCCAGCATGGCGCCGAATTGCAGCTTGCGCGGCAACTGCTCGCCGAGCTTCGACTGCCGCTCGATTTCCTTCTGCAGGAGGTCGCGCGCGATCCTGAGTTCGGAAACCTCGGTGACCATCGGCAGCATCAGCTTGAGCTCGGCACCGGCCGCCGCCCGCAGCATCGCGCGGAGCTGGGTGCGCAGCAGACCCGGCCGGTCGAGCGAAAGCCGGATGGCGCGCCAGCCGAGCGCCGGGTTTTCCTCTTCCGCAGCGCGGAAATAGGGAACCACCTTGTCGCCGCCAATATCGAGTGTGCGGAAGGTTACGGGCTTGCCGCCCGTCTGCTTCAGCACGCTGCGGTAGAAGGCTTCCTGTTCCTCCGCCTTCGGCATGGTCGAGGCGATCATGAACTGGAGTTCAGTGCGGAAGAGGCCGATGCCTTCGGCACCCGCCTCGTTCAGATGCGGAAGGTCGACCAATAGGCCGGCATTCATCTGCAACGTGATACGCGTGCCGTCCCGGGTCAGCGGTTCGACGTCCTTCAGCGCGCGGAACTGTGCCTGACGCCGCGCCCGGAAGCGAACCTTTTCCTCATAGGCGCGCTGCAGGTCGGCGAGCGGCCGCAGATGCACCTTGGCGTCATCGCCATCGATGATGATCGCGTCGCGGTTCTCCGCAAGCGCCACGGCACCGGTCGCCTGGCCGATCACAGGAATGCCCATGGCGCGTGCAACGATCACCACGTGGCTGGTGACGGCACCCTCTTCGAGCACCAGGCCGCGCACGTTTTCGCGCGGATAGTCGAGCAGCTCGGCAGCGCCCATGGCGCGCGCGACGATCACCGCATCGTTCGGGAAGTCGCTCGCCGAAAGCTTGGCGCCGTAGCCCGAGAGCTGGCGCAGCAAGCGGTTGGCGAGATCGTCAAAATCATGCATGCGCTCGCGCAGATACGGATCCGTCAGGCGGATCATGCGCGCTTTGGTTTCGCTCTGCACACGCTCGACGGCGGCTTCCGCCGTCAGGCCGTTGCGGATCGCTTCTTCGAGCTTGCGCACCCAGCCGCGGTCATGCGCGAACATGCGGTAGGTCTCGAGCACGGCTCGATGCTCGCCCTCCATCGACACCTCGCGGCGCGACAGCATGTCGTCGATCGAGATGCGCAGCGACCCGAGCGCCTCTGCAAGCCGCTGCAACTCCTGGTCGGTATCCTCGTTGAGAAGATTGGTGACGACGATCCTTGGTTCGTGCAGGACGACATAGCCAAGGCCGATGCCTTCGCCGTAGCTGTTGCCGTCGATCGAGACGGGACGCGAGAGATCGAGTTCGAGCCCTGGCTTGGTGATCTTCTTGAGCTCGCCGGTTGCCACCATCTCGGCGAGAACCATGGCGGTCGTCTCGAGCGCCTCGACCTCGTCCTCGCGATAGTTGCGCATCGCCTTGTTCTGGACGACGAGAACGCCGAGCGCGCGCCCTGTGCGCAGGATCGGCACGCCGAGGAAGGAATGATAGATCTCTTCGCCGGTCTCCGGCAGGTAGGTAAAGGCGGGGTGAGACTGGGCGTCGGACAGATTGAGCGGCCGGGCCGAAGCGGCGATGGTGCCGACGAGGCCCTGCCCCATCTTCAACTGCGCCAGGTGAACGGCGGCCTTGTTCAGACCTTCGGTCGCATAGAGTTCGAGCACGCCGTCGGAGCGCAGCACGTAGACCGAACACACTTCCGCGACCATATTCTGCGCGATCTGGCGCACGATACGGTCAAGGCGCTCCTGCGGCTCCAGCGGTTCCGCCATCAACTCGCGCAACCGCTTGAGGAGAACGCGCGGACCTGCGGAAAGGTCTCTCATCGCGTGGGGTCTCCCGAAATAGAGGGGACGGCAGCAAACGGGATGCGCGGCCAAGTCGCCGCGAATCCCAAATCGGTCGTCTGTCGATTAACTCTTATCGAGACCGTAGGCGGAATGCAAAGTGCGAACCGCCAATTCCGCATAGGGTCCATCGATCAGGATCGAAATCTTGATCTCGGAAGTGGTGATCGCCTTGATGTTGATGCCCTTGTCGGCAAGCGCACGGAAGGCCGACGCTGCAACACCGGCGTGGCTGCGCATGCCGATACCGATGACCGATACCTTAACGAGGCCGGCTTCGGACTGGACGACGTCGTAACCGATCTTGTCCTTGTTGTCGCCGAGCACCTTCAGTGCCTTGTCGACATCGCCGGAGGGAACCGTGAAGGTCATGTCGGTTTTCGAACCGTCCTCGGAGATGTTCTGGACAATCATATCGACGTTGATATGGGCTTCAGCCAGCGGGCCGAAAATCGCGGCGGAGACGCCCGGCCGGTCGGCGAGACGGCGCAGCGAAATCTGGGCTTCATCCTTGGCATAGGCAATGCCGGTTACGACTTCCTGTTCCACGATCTCATCCTCATCACAAATCAGCGTACCGGGCGGATTGAGAAGGTCACCCATGCCCGGCGCATCGGGATCTTCGAAAGACGAACGCACGAAGGTGCGGACCTTGTGCACCATGGCAAGCTCCACCGAGCGCACCTGCAGCACCTTGGCGCCGAGCGATGCCATTTCCAGCATTTCCTCGAACGCGATCTTCTTCAGACGCCGCGCCTTCGGCTCGATGCGCGGGTCGGTGGTGTAGACGCCATCGACGTCGGTGTAGATGTCGCAGCGATCAGCCTTGACGCCGGCGGCAATCGCAACGGCCGAGGTGTCGGAGCCGCCGCGGCCGAGGGTGGCGACGCGGTTGTCAGGCCCAAGTCCCTGGAAGCCGGCGATGACGGCGACCTGGCCCTCGCCCATGCGGCGGATGAGCTCGGCACCGTCGATGTCGAGAATGCGGGCAGCGCCGTGGGCGTTGTCGGTACGGATCGGGACCTGCCAGCCCTGCCACGAGCGGGCGTTGATGCCCATCGACTGCAGCGCGATGGCGAGAAGACCGGAGGTCACCTGTTCGCCGGACGCGACGATCGCGTCGTATTCGCGCGCATCGTAGAAGGGCGAGTTGGCGCCGGTTGCCTTCGGCATGTTCTGCACCCAGCCGACCAGCTCATTGGTCTTGCCGGACATCGCGGAAACGACGACGGCAACTTCGTGGCCGGCATCGACCTCGCGTTTCACATGGCGGGCAACATTGTGGATGCGTTCCAAATCAGCGACGGACGTCCCGCCGAATTTCATCACGATGCGTGCCATGTGCCTCTACCGGTACCCAAATTGCGCGCGCTTGCGCGCGTGACAGGAAAGCCCCCGCCGGCGCCCGACGGTCAAAAAGCTTGGGAGACTTCTCGCACATCGGCAGTCACCGCTTCGGGGAGCGGAAAGTCGCGGCGTCTCTTAGCGGATCAGGGGCCTGCGCGCAATGGCAGGGCGGCAGGAATAAGGCTCCATACGCACGGTGGGGAAACGTGCGCGGTCGCGGTTTGCGCCACTTGAAATTGCGGCAGCGCCGGCTAGGCTGCCAACGGACGCTTGAGGGGGCAGACATGCAAGCACATCGCATACCCGCAACCGCACGAATGATGGCCCGCTGTGCCGTCGCGCTTTCCGTGACGCTCTTGTGTTCGACACTGTCGAACGCCGCCGATTTCGACCAGGCGCGCATGGCGCCGCAAGGCGACTGGACGGTGATCGTCAGCCCCTATGTCTGGGCGGCGAGCCTCAAGGGGGACGCATCGCTTGCCGGCTTCGACACCGATGTCGACGTGCCCTTCAAAGACACGCTCGACCATCTCGACTTGGCGCTGATGGGCAACATCGAGCTGACCAACGGCCAATGGGGTGTCTATTTCGACGGCCAATACGTCCGTACCAGCCAGGATGAGGAGCTGCTCAGCCATGAGATCGGCCTCGACATCAAGATGACGACGCTGGCCTTCGGCGCGTTCTATCAGGTCTATGAGCAGGAACTCGGCGGCAACACCGTCTTCGGCAAGCCCCGGACGCTGTCGATCGAGCCGACGATCGGTCTGCGCTGGACGAAGCTCGAGGCGGACGTGTCCGTGGCCGGTTTCAACACGAGCAAGAGCGCCGACTGGACCGACCCCTTCGTCGGCCTGCGGCTCAACGCCGATCTCAGCGAGCGCTGGAACCTCGTCGCCGAGGCCGATGTCGGCGGCTTCGATGTCGGCTCAAAGCTCAGCGTCAACGCCCAGGCCTATCTCGGATACCGGACCGAAATGCTTGGCCAGCCGACAATTTTGCGCGCCGGGTACCGGTTGCTCTATCAGGATTACGAAAGCGACGACTTCACGGGCGCGAACAAGTTCCGCTGGGACGTGAACCAGCACGGCCCGGTGATCGGCTTTTCCATGTTGTTTTAGAACCTGGGCCTGCTTCAACGCTCAAGGACCGTCTGGCGGATACCCAGCATACGCTTTGCCCGCGAAGGAGAATGGTATGACGTTCATCGTAAAGCCGGCCGTCCGATCGGTCACATCCGCACTTGCCGCCCTTCTCATGCTCGGTCAGACGACGGCGGAAGCCTGCACCCGCCTCGTCTATCTCGGCCCCGATGACAATATCATCACTGCCCGATCGATGGACTGGAAGAGCGACGTCGCGACCAACCTCTGGGTCCTGCCGCGCGGCACCGAGCGCAACGGTCAGGCAGGGCCGAACTCGTTCAAATGGACGGCGAAGTATGGAAGCGTCGTGGCCACCGGCTATGATGTCTCGACCACCGACGGCGTCAACGAGGCCGGCCTCAATGCCAATCTCCTGTGGCTGGTCGAATCCGAGTACCCTGACTTCAATGACAAATCGAAGCCGGGCCTGACGATCGCCGCCTGGGCGCAATATGTGCTCGACAGCTTCGCCACTGTCGAGGATGCGGTGAAGGCGCTTGAGAAAGAACCGTTCACGATCGTCACCGACAACGTACCGGGTGAGAACCGGCTGACGACGCTGCACCTTTCGATCTCGGACAAGACCGGCGACAGCGCAATCGTCGAGTATATCGGCGGCAAGCAGGTGATCCATCACGGTCGCCCGTATCAGGTGATGACCAATTCGCCTGTCTTCGACCAGCAACTGGCCCTGAACGCCTACTGGAAGCAGATCGGCGGCACGGTGATGCTGCCGGGCACGAACCGCGCGGCCGATCGTTTCGCTCGCGCCTCGTTCTACGTCAACGCCATTCCGAAGGACGAGAACCCCGACCGTGCGCTGGCCAGCGTCTTCAGCGTCATTCGCAATGTCTCGGTTCCCTATGGGCTCAACACGCCGGAGGAACCGAACATTTCCTCGACCCGCTGGCGCACCGTGGTCGATCACAAGCGCAAGCTCTATTTCTTCGAGTCGGCGCTGACCCCGAACACCTTCTGGGTCGACCTGAAGAAGATCGATTTTACCAAGGAGACCGGCAAGGTGATGAAGCTCGATCTCGGCGAAAACCAGGATCACACCTATTCGGGCGACGCGACCGGCGACTTCAAGCAGGCCGAACCGTTCAAGTTCCTCGGGCTGCAGATGTGAGCACACCGGCTCGGGGCCGGCGCGAAGCCATTGAAAATTGCGCGCGACGGTGTTATTGACGCTGCCGCAAGTTCAAATTCGAGAAAGGGGGCTGCACGTGATGACATTTTTCCGGCACCACCGCCAGCGTGGCCCCGTCCAAGCCCTGCAGATGCGTTTGCAGGGCTGACCAGACATCCTTTCGCGAAGATCGCGAGCCTATCCCTGGTCTGCCCAGAGTGATGCAGTGCGGAACCATTTCGGTTTCAACGCCTGCATCGTCTTCCAATACCGAGCCGATGCGGCCCGAGCACAGCATGTCTGTGTTGCGGGCTCGACCATCCGAAACCCCGGCCTGAAGTGCCGCCCCGGATGATCCGCCGTCGCTCGTGCAGTCCAGAGAACGACCATGGCCTTGATCAATATCCGCAACCTCGGCGTCAGCCTGAGCACACCGCTTTTCTCCAGTCTTAGCCTGTCCGTCGCATCCGGTGATCGTATCGGCATCGTCGCTGCCAACGGCCGCGGCAAGTCGACCCTGCTGAGATCAATCGCCGGCAGCTTTGATCCGACCGTCGGCGAAATCACCCGCTCGCGCGGGCTGACGGTCGGTCACGTCGAGCAGAACGTGCCTGCGTCGCTTTTACCTCTCTCCTTCCACGACGCCGTTCTTTCGGCCCTCCCGGCCGACCAGGCGGAAAACGAAAGCTGGCGCGTCGATATCGTGCTCGATTCCCTCGATGTGCCGGAGGTTCCGCGGACTCGCGCCGTGTCGGAGTTGAGCGGCGGCTGGCAGCGGCTGATGCTGCTTGCCCGCGTCTGGGTTAGCGAGCCAGACGCGCTGCTGCTGGACGAGCCGACCAACCATCTCGATCTCGCCAAGATCGGCCGGCTGGAGGCCTGGCTGAATGCGCTGCCACGCGACGTGCCGGTGCTGGTTGCCAGCCACGACCGCGCCTTCCTGGACGCAACCACCAACCGCACGCTGTTCCTGAGGCCAGAGCAATCGCCGATCTTCGCGCTCCCCTATTCGCGGGCGCGCGCCGCTCTCGATGAGGTGGACGCATCGGAGGAGCGGCGTTACCAGCGCGACATGAAGGTGGCGCAGCAACTGCGTCGCCAGGCCGCCAAGCTCAACAATATCGGCATCAACTCCGGCAGCGACCTGCTCACGATAAAGACGAAGCAACTGAAGCAGCGCGCAGAGCGGCTGGAGGATGCGGCAAAGCCTGCGCATCAGGAACGTTCCGCCGGCGCGATCCGGCTCGCCAATCGAGGAACCCATGCCAAGATCCTGGTGACGCTCGACGACGTCCAGGTCGAAACGCCCGATGGCACCCCGCTTTTCCGCACCGGCAAGCGCTGGATCTGCCAGGGCGACCGCATCGTGCTGCTTGGCGAAAACGGCGCCGGCAAGACACGGCTCGTCAACCTGATCCGCGCGGCGATCGAGGAACCAGGCCGTGCGCCCGAAACGCTGAAGGCAACACCCTCGCTGGTGCTCGGCTACAGCGACCAGGCGCTTGCCGGCCTGTCGGACGAGGAGACGCCGCTTGCCGCGCTGTCCCGCCGCTTCTCGCTCGGCGACCAGCGCGCCCGTAGCCTGCTCGTCGGTGTCGGCGTCGGCATCGACATGCAGGAAAAGGCGATCGGCCGGCTGTCGGGCGGCCAGAAGGCGCGTCTTGCCATGCTGGTGCTGCGCTTGAAGGAGCCCAATTTCTACCTGCTCGACGAACCGACCAACCACCTGGACATCGAGGGCCAGGAAGCGCTCGAAACGGAGCTGTTGAGAAACGAGACGAGCTGCCTGCTCGTCTCCCACGACCGCAGCTTCGTGCGCAATGTCGGCGACCGCTTCTGGCTGATCGAGAAGCGCCGCCTCGTCGAGGTCGAGGATCCCGAGGACTTCTTCGCCTCGGCGGCGGCAGGCGACGTCGGCTGACATAAAGCGCAATCATCGCATTTGTGACGCCCGCAACAAGCGGGCGTCACAAATGCCAACATCATCAGGCGGGCGGCCGCGCAATCAGGCATGCGACTTCGCCGCTGTCAAAAATCTGCGCCGACAGTGCCTCGACCTGCCAGCTCTGGCGAAGGGCCGCCGCCGCGAGCCGCGCGCCAACGTCGTCCGCCCCCGTGGACGGCTCGTCATGGAAAAGAAAAAGACGTCCCTCAGGCTTCAACAGCTGCGCCAGCGCCGCAAACTCTCGAGCGGGATCGCCCCGCGTGAACACGCCGACGCGCATGGCGAACGCCTTGGCGAAGCGACGGCCACCGAGATCGAACGAGCGAAGCTCCGCAACCCGCAAGGTCGCCCGGCCTGCAGCAACATGTTCAGCATTTCTGCGTGCTGCCGCCGCGATCATCACAGCCGAGCGGTCGATGGCGACAATCCCCCCTTCGTCGAGCCGATCGCAAACCTTCGTCACGGCAATGCCATGGCCGCAACCGACTTCGAGCAGATGATCGGATGGCTGCGGCGCGATGACGCCGACCGCCCAGTCGATCCTGTTCAGGCCCATGTGGGTTCCTCCCCTCGCCAGCGCAGAAACTAGCACGCGGAAGAGCCATAGCGCTAACCAATCCGATGCAAAAATAAAACCACTTGCAAAACCATATCAGATTTGCCACCCTTCCCGTGACAGGCATGCCGCAACGGGAGAGATACTATGCGCAAGGTCATCATGTGGGACATGGTTAGCGTCGACGGCTTCTTCGAAGCACCGGGGCACGACATCGAGTGGTTCGTCTTCGAGGACGAGCTCGCCGCCTATATCGGCGAAACGCAGCTCGAGGCCGACACCCTGCTTTTCGGCCGCGTGACCTATGAAATGATGGCGGGCTACTGGCCATCCGCCGAAGGCGACATCGCGACCTTCATGAACGGCGTCGAGAAATTCGTCTTCTCGCGCACGCTGACCTCCGCCGATTGGGCCGGCACGACGCTCGTGACCGGCGACGCTGCAAGCGAAGTCGAACGACTGAAGGCGCTGGATGGCGGCACGATCTTCGTTTTCGGCAGCGCCGACTTCGCGAGCGAACTGATCGAGAAGGGCCTCGTCGACGAATATCGCCTCGGCATCAATCCGGTGCTGCTCGGCGAGGGTGTGCCGCTGTTCAAACCAGGGCTGAAGCGGACGAAACTCAAACTGACCCACACACGCCCTCTGACGTCCGGTGTGGTTATCCTGCACTACCAGCCAGAAGCGGACGCCTAGCAGGACGGGCGCCACGCACGCGTGTGCGCCGATCTGGCCCAGCGCCGCCTCTTGACTTCCTTGTCCGATCGTCCGACTTCACTGCTGCACAAGTCCCTAAATCGGGATCGATTTAAGGATAGAATTATGCAGCACTTTAAAGTGCTACAGCGTCCTTAGCGCGCCTTGAAAGACGCGCGGCGCTGTCGGGACGATGCAAGGAGACGGCGACATGAGCGAGACCGCACGCACGACGATCGACCAGAGCGAGGTTGACCGCTTTTCCGCCATGGCCGCGGAGTGGTGGGATCCGACCGGCAAGTTCCGGCCGCTGCACAAGTTCAATCCCGTTCGCCTCGCCTATATCCGCGACAAGGTGGCCGAGCATTTCGGCCGTGATCCCAGGAGCCCGCAGCCGCTCAAAGGTCTGCGCCTGCTCGATATCGGTTGCGGCGGCGGCCTCCTGTCGGAGCCGATGGCACGCATGGGCGCCGATGTTCTCGGCGCCGACGCCTCCGAAAAGAACATCGGCATCGCCAAGACGCACGCGGCCGGAAGCGGTGTGGCGGTCGACTATCGCGCCGTGACCGCCGAAGCCCTTGCCGAATCCGGCGAGAGCTTCGACATCGTGCTCAACATGGAAGTGGTCGAGCATGTCGCCGATGTCGATTTCTTCATGACCACCTGCGCCCATATGGTTCGCCCCGGCGGTCTGATGTTCGTCGCCACCATCAATCGCACCATGAAGGCAGCGGCGCTTGCCATCTTCGCAGCCGAGAACGTGTTGCGCTGGCTGCCGCGCGGTACGCACCAGTATGAAAAACTGGTGCGCCCGGAGGAACTGGAAAAGCCGCTCGTGGCCAACGGCCTCGAAGTGACCGAGCGGACCGGCGTCTTCTTCAATCCGCTTTCCAATCAGTGGAACCTGTCCAAGGACATGGACGTCAACTACATGATCGTCGCCAAGCGGCCGCTATGAGCAGCTGTCGGCGGCCTCAGCCAGCCTGCCGACGCTCCTGCCACTCGCGCTTCAGCAGCGCATAGACGTATTCGTCGCCCCAGACATCGTTGAACCGGTCGTTCTCGATCAGATGCGCTTCGCGGCGCATGCCGAGACGCTCGACGACGCCGACGGATCCCTTGTTGAGGGCATCGAGCCGGGCAAAGATCCGGTGAAACTTCAGCGTCGAAAAGCCGAGATCAAGCAACGCCCGCATCGCTTCCGTAGCGTAGCCCTTGCCGGCAAAGTCGGGATTGAAGATGTAGCCGGTCTCCGCCTGTTCCGCCGCACTGCTTGCGAGCTTCAGCAGGACCTCGCCGATCAGTACGCCATCCTCGCGGCGCTCGACGGCAAACACCGCGACGTCCCCATCGTCAACGAGCTTTGGCGCCGAAGCCTTGGCGAATTTTGTCCGCGCTGCCGTTTCGTCGAGCGGGTCCTGATAGAGATAATGGTAGACCTCCGGCAGACGGTGATAGGCAAAGAATGCCGGAAAATCGCCAGGCGCGAAGGGCCGGATAACGAGGCGATCAGTGGAAATGTGAACATCGGACAATGCCATTGGCTGGAAAACTCCCATTGCAAAGCTGCGAGATGGGAGCCAAGGCATTGTATTTAAAGGGCGGGAACCAAAGTTTAGACGCGCAGATGCGAAAGTGCCCCGCGTCAGTTGACCTCGTCGGGCAAGATCGGCAGCGGCGCGACCGCGATCCCTTCTTCGAGCAACGCCACGGCCTCTTCCGCCGTCGCCTTGCCGATCAGCCCGCGCTCTTCCGCCTCGCCGTAGTGGATCTTGCGGGCTTCCTCGGGAAAGCGCTCACCGACATCCTCGGCGTTCTCGCGTACGGACTTCACCAGCTCGCGGATCTTGGCGACCGTTTCCTTCTGCGCCTGGTCCATGATCACCGCCCGCGTCGCCTCCTTCTTGCGCGCGGTCGCGACCGAGGGCGCCATCAGTTGCTTGGCAACGGAGGTCGAGTTGCAGCTCGGACAGGAAACCAGTTTGCGCTCGACCTGGCGGTCGAAATCGTCACTCGACGAGAACCAGCCCTCGAAATCGTGGCCGTTGTCGCAGGAAAGGGTGTAGCGGATCAAGCGGCAACGCCTCCCTTCCCGGTCGGCGCCACTTCATCGAGCACGAAGCTACGGGCATTCTTCAAGTTCGGTATCTTGGCGCGCGCCGCGTGCACGGCGGCGACATCGATGTCGGCAAGCACAACCGCCTCGCCCGTAGGGCCAGCCGAAGCGAGCACGCGCCCCCAGGGATCGACGATCATAGAATGGCCGAACGTCTCACGCCCATCCGCATGCGTGCCCCCTTGCGCGGCGGCAATGACGAAGAGGCCGTTCTCGATCGCGCGGGCGCGAAGCAGGATTTCCCAGTGCGCCTCGCCCGTCTGCCGCGTGAAGGCGGCGGGCACCGACATGATCTCGGCGCCGGCAACGGCCTGTTGCCGGAAAAGCTCCGGGAAGCGCACGTCGTAGCAAATGGAAAAGCCAAGTTTGCCGAAGTCGAGTTCGGCCAGGCGCGCAATGCTGCCTGGCTGATAGGCGGCACTTTCCCGCCAGCTCTCGCCGTTGTCGAGATCGACGTCGAACATATGGATCTTGTCATAGTCACAGATCTTTTGGCCATTCGTGCCAAACAGCAGGCCGCGATTGGCGATCTTGCCGCCAGCAAGCGCGATCGGCGTCGAGCCGACATGGAGGTAGACGCCAAGTTCGCCGGCAAGCTGAGCTGCCGCCGCGGCAATAAGATCGTTGGCCTCGTCCTTCAGGATCGCGCGTAGCGCCGCCCGGTCCCGCTGCAGCGCCCCGGTCATTTCCGGAGTCTGGATATAGGTCGCGCCGTGGGCTGCCGCTTCGCGCGCGAGCCGCACCATCGTCTCCGCATTCTTGCGCGGATCGACGCCGGAACACATCTGAATGGCTGCGGCCTTGAAAGTCATCACGTCCAACTCCTAAGCGCTCACCGCTGATAAACGGGTCGTCGCCTCATGCAAGGTACGGTGCCTCAGGCAGCCAGCATCGCGTCGAGTTTGCCGGCGCGTTCCA
The DNA here is from genome assembly GCF_014852195.1 of Ensifer sp. ENS08. Taxonomy (NCBI): domain Bacteria; kingdom Pseudomonadati; phylum Pseudomonadota; class Alphaproteobacteria; order Hyphomicrobiales; family Rhizobiaceae; genus Ensifer; species Ensifer sp. ENS08. The sequence continues at coordinate 18,798 of NZ_JACVBF010000029.1, read as the reverse complement.
GCGCGTGCAGGTCGTCGCAGCCACCGACATGAATGTCGTTGATGAAGATCTGCGGGAACGTCGTCCCACCGTGCGACTTGTCGATCATCACCTGCCGAACGTTCGGATCATAGGTGGCATCGTGCTCGAGGAAGGAAACGCCCTTGGTTTCGAGGAGTTTCTTTGCGGCCGAGCAATAGCCGCAGAACTGACGCGTATAAATGACCACCGAAGCCATGATCCTGAACCGCTCCTTTGCCGGCGACCGTGCCGGACATCTGATTGTCATATAAGACCGGATACGGCTCTTGCAAAGGTCAAAACCGTGACCGACCCGGCTCCCGCCCGCTTCAGCGCACGGGTCGCTGCGGCAACGGTTGCGCCGGTCGTATATACATCGTCGACGAGAACCACGCTTTTCCCACTGAGACCCGCCCTGCCGCTTTCCGAGACGGCGAAGGCGCCGCGGACGTTCTCCTCGCGGGCGCGCAACCCCAGGCGTACCTGCGGGCTCGTGCGCCGGATGCGCCTCAAGATGTCGGGCTGATACGGACGACCGGAGAGCTGCGCAATGGCTCGCGCCAACTCCGCCGACTGGTTGAACCGCCGCTTCCACAGCCGGAAGGCGTGCAGCGGCACGGGGATGATCGCGTCGGCGGAAGCGACGGCACCGTCGCTCGCCCGGATCATCCATGTCGCCATCATCGGCGCGAGATCCGTGCGGTCGCGATATTTCAGCCCGTGGACCAGATCGCGGGCAACGCCTTCATGGATCGCCACCGACCTTAACCGATCGAATGCAGGCGGATTGGCGATCGCCTCCGGTGACACCGCTCCGGCGCCGTGATCGACCGAAAACGGCATGCCGAGAATATCGCAATAGGGCCGTTCGATCAGCGGCAGCGTCGCCCAGCAGGAGGCGCAGACCGCGCGATGATCGCCGACCAGCCGGCCGCAACCGCAACAGACAGGTGGAAAGACGAGATCGACAAGCCCCAGTCCGAACCGTCTCAGCATGCCCGCGCGCCACGCCTGCGGAATACGCAACCTCTCCCATGCCATGCGGTTGACTTTGTGCCTCCGAAGGTCTCTTTGCTGCCCATCGCGGAGAGACTATCGTGGAAAAAATCTTTGACCAGAGCCTCGTCGAGGCGCACCGGGCAAGGGCGCTCAGAAACGCCGATCCGAAGGCCGGTTTTCTTCTCGACATCGTTGCCGAAGAGCTCGCCGAGCGTGTCGGCGTGGTCGAGCGTCATTTTGATCGCGCACTCGAACTTCACGGCTATACCGGAGAAACGGCCCGCCAACTGATGGCGACCGGCAAGATCGACGCCATCGAGCGCGTCGAGACCGACGCCCGCTTCAGCTCGACCGAGGCGCCGGTGACGATCGCCTCGCTCGAGGAAGTTCCGGCCGAACCGGAAAGCGTCAACCTGATCGTCTCGCCGCTGTCCCTGCATCTGACCAACGATACACCGGGCGCCTTCATCCAGGTGCGGCGGGCGCTAAAGCCCGATGGGTTGTTCCTCGCCGCCATCCCGGGCAGCGGCACGCTGCAGGAGCTGCGCGAAGCGCTTCTGGCTGCAGAGGCCGAGCTGACCGGCGGCGCCAGCCCGCGCGTCATTCCCTTCGCCGATGTCCGTGACGTCGGCGCTCTGCTCCAACGCGCCGGGTTCGCACTGCCGGTCACCGACACTGAAACCTACACGGTGCGCTACGATTCGCTGTTCGCGCTGATCCGCGACCTGCGCGCCATGGGTATGACCAGCCCGCTTTCGGCGCGCAGCCGCACGCCCGTTTCCAGGCGGTTCTTCCTCAGGGCTGCGGAAATTTACGCGGAGCGCTTCTCCGATCCGGACGGCCGCGTTCGCGCTACCTTCTCCATCATCTATCTGTCCGGCTGGGCGCCGCACGAAAGCCAGCAGAAGCCGCTGAAGCCGGGTTCAGCAAAGCAACGGCTTTCGGTAGCGCTTGGCACGAAGGAGCAGCCGCTCTAGGGCGGCATCCACCCCAGATCCGGTTTTAGTGCTTATGCGCTCGGGAACGCTGCGGCGAGCGAGTCGTAGACGTAGGTCAGGGCGTTGCCGATCTGGTTGGCCCCGAAGATTAAGCTGAGGGAGACGAGGGCGGCGATCAGCGCATACTCGATGGCGATGCCGCCGTCCGTGCCACCAAACAAGCGTCTAAGCGTTTCCATGCGTCCCCAGCCAGATTTGTGTTCAATCCGAATCGGACGCCAGCGCCAAACGGGCCGATGGCGTTCGCCTCAGCAGCCGCTCTTGCGGCCGTCGGCATCGATAATGCAAACCGCTCCGGGCATTTCCTGAAGGACGCTGCGCCGAACCGTGTAGCGCTTGGTGGTCCCCTTCGAAGGGATGGAGCCGGTGGAAATGTTGTCGTAATCGACGGGCGTGTTCGCCATGATGCGCTTGTCGGTCTTGGATGACAGCATGGGCGTCAGGATCAGCGTCAGCGCGATCACCGCCGTTCCGAACAACAGCGACAGATTGAGCACACCTGTCCGGCGGGACTGATTATTCATCAGATCCTTTTCCTGAACCGTGTTCCAGAAATCGTCGTCCACCATCCCAGCCTCACAAACGCGCAAAATACGGCGAACGCAAGCGCCCTTCCCAAGCTTGGTTCCACCGCACTGCCTGAAATCGATACGCCGTTGCCAACGATACGTACCAAAACTGAATTGGAGCTATCTTTGCGCCAGGGAGATAAACGATCGATTAATAATCAATCAGATTTCGGGTAGGTTCAGAGCAAATCCATAAGAAACGGGATAAGCGGTTCGTCTGCCGGCGGCATCGGAAAATCGCGCAGGGCCTTTGGCCGGACCCACTTGATCGCCTGGCCTTCCCGCCCGATCGCAACCCCTTCATAGCGGCGGCAGACATAGAGCGGCATCAGCAGATGGAAGTCGTCATAGGTGTGGCTGGCGAAGGTGAGCGGCGCCAGGCATGCGACCTTGGTGCGGATGCCGAGTTCTTCCTCAAGCTCGCGGATCAGGGTTTCCTCCGGCGTCTCGCCGGCTTCAACCTTGCCGCCCGGAAACTCCCATAGGCCGGCAAGCGATTTTCCTTCCGGCCGCTGCGCGAGCAGGATGCGACCATCGGAATCGACAAGCGCGCAGGCCGCGACAAGCACGATCTTCTTTCCGTTGGCATCCATGGCCTCAAGCTCCCGGCGTTCGATAGATGTAGCTGTAAACCTCGGAGAAACCGGCGCCGCGATAAAGCGCCATAGCCGCGCTGTTATCCGCTTCCACCTGCAGCCAGGCCTTCTTGGCTCCGCGCAGACGCGCCCAGCGCAGGCAGACGTCGAGCATCGCCTTGCCGACGCCCCGGCCACGGACCCGCTCGTCCACGGCAAACTGCATGATGCCGGCAAGATCGTTGTCCTGGACGACGAGCGCCACGGCCGTCGGCCCCATCTCGGCATCCTCGAACAGGAAGAGGCCACTCTCCGGCTTGATCGCGTTGATGATTTCGGCCAGCGCCGCCTTGCGCTTCGGATCGCTCTTCGCAATCCCGATGCACGCATCGACGAACCGGCCGACATCCTTGATCGGCAGATGATCGATGCCGTCACCGAACTCGCGCTCGACCAGGTCGACGCTCATGACCAGGCTGCGGCTGAACGCATTCCAGCCCTCGGCATCCATATGGGCGACAAGCTGCGGCGGCGTCAGCGGCGTCTGGCGCACAGTCAGCGGCCGGCCGTAGTCGGCAAAGCGCCGGGCAGCCTTTTCGAGACGGACCGGGATGTCGCGATAGTCGGACGGATCAAGCGGATTGACGGAATTCAGCCGCTTGGAATCATGGCCTGCATTGAGCCGGATCAGCCAGCTGCCATCATATTGCACGGACGCTGCCGGCCAGGCGCGGAAACCCACGGCCTCGAGACGGCGCACGTTTGGAAGATCCACCATTGCCACTTCCCCAGCTTCGGCCTGTGCCTTGCCCGCCACGGGCCGAATATCATTCGATGTCATCTTGCTACCTCTACGGCCTGGCGCGCTAGGCCGCTCACCATCACATAACCGGCGCCTCAGCTCCGGTAATCGCCGTTGATCTCGACATATTCCTTCGTCAGGTCGCAGGTATAGACAGTGGCCCGACCGGAACCGAGGCCGATTTCGACGCGGATCGTGATGTCCTCTTCCTTCATCACGGCCGTGGCCGCAGCTTCAGAATAGGTGGGATCGCGCTCCCCCTCGACGGCGACGCGCACGTCGCCGAACCAGATCGCCAGCCGGTCGCGCTCGGCCATTTCTCCGGACTTGCCGACGGCCATGACCACGCGGCCCCAGTTGGCGTCTTCACCGGCGACCGCCGTCTTGACGAGCGGCGAATTGGCGATCGAAAGCGCGATGCGCTTGGCGGCCGCATCATTCTCGGCGCCTTCGACAGTCACCTCGACCATCTTGCGAGCGCCTTCGCCGTCGCGCACCACCTGGAGCGCGAGATCGCGCAAAAGGTCGTTCAGTGCGGCGCGGAAGGCATTAAGACGCGGGTCGGCCGCATCGGAGATTGCCGGCTGGCCGTCGGCCGATGCCGCGCCCGTAGCGAACAGCATCAGCGTATCGGACGTCGAAGTGTCGCTGTCGACCGTGACCGAGTTGAAGGTCGGGCCGACGCCGGCCGACAGCAGGGCCTGCAGCGCCGAAGGCGCAATGTCGGCATCCGTGACCACGAAGGAGAGCATCGTCGCCATGTCGGGCGCGATCATGCCGGCGCCCTTGGAGATGCCGTTGATCGTCACCTTGACGTCGTCGATTTCGGCGCTGCGTGTCGCTACCTTCGGATAGGTATCCGTCGTCATGATCGCCTTGGCGGCTTCGAACCAGAAGTCCTCCTTGCCGGCAATAGCCAGATCGTCGAGCACGCCGGCAAACTTGGTCGCGTCCAAAGGCTCGCCGATGACGCCGGTCGACGCCAGGAAGACTTCACTCTCCGCGCAGCCGACAGCCTTTGCCGCCGACTTTGCCGTCAGTTCTGTCGCTTCGCGGCCCTTCTTGCCGGTGAAGGCATTGGCGTTGCCGGAGTTGACGACGACAGCGCGCGCGACACCGCCGGCAAGGTTCTTGCGGCAGAAATCGACAGGGGCCGAAGGGCACTTGGAACGGGTGAAGACACCGGCCACGACGGCCGGCCGGTCGAACACCATCATCAGCACGTCGGTGCGGTTCTTGTACTTGATGCCCGCGGCTGCGGTCGCCATGCGGACGCCGCGCACGGAGGGCATTTCGGCAAAGGTTTTCGGAGCGAGCGGAGAAACGGAGCCGGACATGGGAAACCTGCTGTGACGTGTTGGAGCCAAAGCATTTCCAAAAGAGCCTGGCGGCCTTCAGGAAATGCCTAAGAACAAGGATCCGGAGCGGTCTACAACCGAAACGGCTCCAGATCCATCTTGCGACAAATGCCCGAACGGTTTTCACCGCCGGGCATCGACAAAAAGCGGTGACGACAGGCCCTGCCAGTGGCAGGGCCCGCCGATCGAATTACTTGGCTTGTTGCGCTTCCTGCGCCTTGTTGGCCTCGTCATAGGCCTGCTTCAGCGCCGGGTCGGAAATTTCGACGCCTGCATCCTTCTTGGCTGCGGCAAGCAGCTCGACATACTTATCACGCATGACAAGCTGACGAACCTGCTGCTCGACCTGCTCGAGCGGCGGCGGAGCCTGCGGGCGCTTGTCTTCGACCAGGATTACGTGGAAGCCGAACTGCGTCTTGACCGGGGTCTTGGTGTAGGCGCCCTTCTCGAGAGCGAAGGCAGCCGTTTCGAATTCCGGCACCATGCGGCCCTTGGTGAAGTAGCCGAGGTCGCCGCCGTCGTTCTTGTTCGGATCGGTGGACTTCGCCTTGGCAAGCTCGACGAAGCTCTTGCCAGCGTCGAGTTCCTTGATGATTTCCTTGGCTTCGTCTTCCGTCTTGACCAGGATATGGCGGGCCTTCACTTCGTCCTGAACCGGAATGGCCGCGACTTCCTTGTCGTAGCGTGCCTTCACCTCTTCCTTGGTGATGGCGTCGACGACATGCTTCTTGAAGTAGGCGTTGTGAAGTTCGCGCTCGGTGAGGTACGCGACGCGCTGCTTGAAAGTGGCGTCGTCCTGCAGGCCTTCCTTCTCGGCCGTGGCGGAAAGAAGCTTAACGTCGATGATCGCCGACAGTGCCGCGGCGCGCTTCTGCTCTTCCGGCATCTGCTGCAGCTGCGGGTCGAGACCACCCAGAGCAAGATTGAGTTCGGACTGACGCACGTCCTCGCCGCCAACCTTGGCGACCACCGGATCGGCGTCTTCCGCCCGCGCGCCACCATGTACGGCCATCGCCGCAACCAGTGCCACGGCGGCCAGGGTTTTCAACTTGGTCATGCTCACTAACCTTTCACATTGGCCTTCGGCGCAATTGCCTGCAGCTTGTAGCGGCTGCACAACACCAGAATGTGGCGGTTCTGTAGCCGTCCGGCAGTGCAATTGCGTTGACATAATTCGACCCCCCTCTTATCTGTCACGCAACCTCGCGTCCAGAACAGTTTCCGGGCGTTTCACGGCATTGCGCGGTTTTCGCGGCGCGGCCATGAGACCCAAGGCAACAAAAATGAAAGGACCATTCGTATGGTCAGTCTCGGCGGCCTAGCCCGCAAGTTGTTTGGCTCCTCCAACGATCGCCGCGTGCGTGGCTACAAGGCACGGGTGGACGCCATCAACGCACTTGAAGCCGACATGAAGGCTTTGTCGGATGAGGCGCTCGCCGGCAAGACGGTGGAATTCCGCAAGCAGCTGGAAGAAGGCAAGACGCTCGACGACCTTCTGGTTCCGGCCTTTGCGGTCGCCCGCGAGGCGGCCCGCCGCGTGCTCGGCTTGCGCCCGTTCGACGTCCAGCTCATCGGCGGCATGATCCTGCACGAACGCGCCATCGCCGAAATGAAGACCGGTGAAGGCAAGACCCTCGTCGCGACGCTTCCAGTCTACCTCAACGCGCTCGCGAGCAAGGGCGTGCACGTCGTTACCGTCAACGACTACCTCGCCCAGCGCGACGCCGGCACCATGGACCGCATCTATAGCTTCCTCGGCATGACCACGGGCGTCATCGTCCACGGCCTGACCGACGAGCAGCGCAAAGCCGCCTATGCCTGCGACATCACTTATGCCACCAACAACGAGCTCGGCTTCGACTATCTGCGCGACAACATGAAGTACGAGCGCGGACAGATGGTCCAGCGCGGCCACTTCTTCGCCATCGTCGACGAAGTGGACTCGATCCTCGTCGACGAAGCGCGCACGCCGCTGATCATCTCCGGCCCGCTCGACGACCGCTCGGATCTCTACAACACAATCAACGAATTCATTCCGCTGCTTTCGGCTGAGGACTACGAGATCGACGAGAAGCAGCGCTCGGCCAACTTCTCCGAAGAAGGCACCGAGAAGCTCGAAAACCTGCTGCGCGAGGCGGGCCTGCTCAAGGGTGAATCGCTCTACGACATCGAAAACGTCGCAATCGTCCACCACGTCAACAATGCGCTCAAGGCCCACAAGCTGTTCCAGCGCGACAAGGACTACATCGTTCGCAACGGCGAGATCGTCATCATCGACGAATTCACCGGCCGCATGATGCCGGGCCGCCGTTATTCGGAAGGCCAGCACCAGGCGCTCGAAGCCAAGGAAAAGGTGCAGATCCAGCCAGAGAACCAGACGCTCGCATCGATCACCTTCCAGAACTACTTCCGCATGTACTCCAAGCTCGGCGGCATGACCGGTACGGCCTCCACCGAAGCGGAAGAATTCGGCAACATCTACGGCCTGGAAGTCGTTGAAGTTCCGACCAATCTGCCGATCAAGCGTATCGACGAGGATGACGAGGTCTACCGTACGCAGGGCGAAAAGCTGAACGCCATCATCGACGAGATCAAGTCGGCACACGAGCGCGGCCAGCCGATGCTGGTCGGCACGACGTCGATCGAAAAGTCCGAGCAGTTGGCCGACCTTCTGAAGAAGTCCGGCTTTGCCAACTTCCAGGTTCTCAACGCCCGCTACCACGAGCAGGAAGCCTTCATCGTCGCCCAGGCCGGCGTGCCCGGCGCCGTCACGATCGCCACCAACATGGCCGGTCGCGGCACCGATATCCAGCTCGGCGGCAACGTCGACATGCGCATCCAGCAGGAGCTCTCGGAAGTTGAGCCCGGCCCCGAGCGCGAACAGCGCGAACAGGCGATCCGCGCCGAAGTGCAGCAGCTGAAGGAAAAAGCGCTGGCCGCGGGCGGGCTTTACGTTCTCGCTACCGAGCGCCACGAAAGCCGCCGCATCGACAACCAGCTTCGCGGCCGTTCCGGCCGTCAGGGCGACCCGGGTCGATCGAAGTTCTACCTGTCGCTCCAGGACGACCTGATGCGCATCTTCGGCTCCGACCGCATGGACGGTATGCTGCAGAAGCTGGGCCTCAAGGAAGGTGAGTCGATCATCCATCCGTGGATCAACAAGGCTCTCGAACGCGCCCAGAAGAAGGTTGAAGCCCGCAACTTCGACATCCGCAAGAACCTTCTGAAGTACGACGACGTTCTCAACGATCAGCGCAAGGTGATCTTCGAGCAGCGCATCGAGCTGATGGATGCCGAAAGTGTCACCGAAACCGTGACCGACATGCGCACCGAAGTCGTCGAAGACATGGTCAGCAAGCGCATTCCCGAGAAGGCCTATGCCGAGCAGTGGGACGTCGCGGGCCTCAGGGCCGACGTGCAGCAATACCTCAATCTCGACCTGCCGATCACCGAATGGGCTGCCGAGGAAGGCATCGACGAAGCCGATATTCTCGAGCGCGTCATGACCGCTGCCGAAAAGGAAGCCGCCGACCGTGCCGAACGCTTCGGTCCGGAGATCATGCAGTATGTCGAACGCTCGGTCGTGCTGCAGACGCTCGACCATCTGTGGCGCGAGCACATCGTCAACCTCGATCACCTGCGTTCGGTCATCGGCTTCCGCGGCTACGCCCAGCGCGATCCGCTGCAGGAATACAAATCCGAAGCCTTCGAGCTGTTCCAGGCCCTGCTCGGCAACCTGCGCCAGGCCGTGACCGCACAGCTCATGCGCGTCGAGCTGGTGCGCGAAGCAGCCGAAGCGCCGCAGCCGGCTCCGCCTGTCATGCATGGCCACCATATCGATCCGCTCACCGGCGAGGACGATTTCGGCGACGGCACGCTGCTGGCCGCCCCACCAGTGCAGCGAGACGCAACCAACCCATTGTCCTGGGGCAAGGTCTCGCGTAACGAGCTCTGCCCCTGCGGTTCGGGCAAGAAGTACAAGCACTGCCACGGCATCTACGAGGCATAAGCCAGCCGCGGAATGCAGGTACTGTCTGCGCCCCCCTGCCCTTCAGAAATGCCGCCTCCGGGCGGCATTTTCGTTTCCTGGAGCCTGTTTGCTAGCGATCGCACGCCCTGGCGTGGGCAATCAGGTTTTCGAGCGCGCGAATGCCGGTGCTGTTGATATGGCGGCGACCGAGCGTGGCGTTGATACGAAGTGCGAGGTCTTGCGCGTCGGAAGCTTTCAGGTCGTCCAGCCGCTCGATGCCGACCTCCGGGAGATCGCCGACCATGCGCGGCCAATCGATTTCGCCTGCATAATCCGCTGCCGCTCGCTGTCCTCAATCGGCATGGTTGCCCCCATTCCTTCAACCGCGCTGCACCCTTTGTTAACGCTGTTCTGGCAGTACTGAAACCCTGTATTGCGTAATCTCAGGGTGTTCTCGTGTTCATGGCGGTATGTCAAACGGCCGGACGAATGCTGCCGTCGGCACTGAGACACCGCCTGTCCGCAATAATCGCCGGGCTTCTCCCCATCCTGACCAGTTCGGACGCCAAGAACGCCGCGCGCCGCATGGCGCTCGTCGCCTTTTCGGTTCGCATCGTCAGCGCCGCCATCGCCTTTCTGTCTCAGATCATCCTCGCGCGGCTGATGGGCGAGTTCGAATATGGCATCTTCGTCTTCGTCTGGGTGCTGGTCATCCTGTTCGGCAGCCTCTCCTGCGTCGGCTTCCACTCGGTCGTCATCCGCTTCCTGCCGGAATACCAGGCGTCGGCCGCCATGGACGAAATCCGCGGCGTGACGACGACGGTACGTGTCTTCGCACTTTCCTCCGCCACCACGGTCGCCGTCCTCGGCCTTGCCGGCCTCTGGTTCTTTTCCGGGCACATCGAGGCCTATTACCTTGTGCCCCTCTATCTCGGCCTCTTCACCCTGCCGATGATCTCGCTGGGCGACGTCATGGACGGAACGGCGCGTGCCCATGGCTGGCCGATTGCCGCGATGAGCCCCACCTTCATCATCCGGCCGCTGCTCGTGCTCGTTTTCATGGTGCTCGCCGTCACCACCGGCGCGCCCCACACCGCGCAAACCGCCATGATGGCAGCCATGGCCGCGGCCTATGTCACCAGTGTCTCGCAGTTTCTCGCGCTCACCTACCGTCTTCGCTCGCGCTATGTTCCGGGACCGCGACGCATCGAGCTTCGCCGTTGGCTCAAGGTCTCGATCCCCGTCTTCCTGGTCGATGGCTTCGGCTTCCTGCTGACCAATTCCGATGTGGTGATCGTCGGCCTCTACCTGGAGCCGGACGACGTCGCGATCTATTTCGCTGCCGCCAAGACCATGGCGCTTGTGCATTTCGTCATGTTCGCGGTCAAGGCAGCCGCGGGCCCGCGCGTCTCCAACGCGATGGCCCGCGATCCCGGCCACATCCCTGGCATCGCGATCGAAAGCGCCCGCTGGGCCTTCTGGCCATCGCTTCTGGTCGGCGCGCTGGTGCTACTGGCAGGGCCGTTCCTGCTTTCGCTCTTCGGCCCGGCCTTCGTCACCGGGCTGCCGCTGATGATGGTGCTTTTCGCGGGCATCCTCGCCAAGGCTTTCGTCGGCCCGGCCGAAACGCTGCTGACGATGGCCGGCCAGCAGACGCTGTGCGTGATCCTCTACGCCGGCGCGCTGGTGGTCAACATCGCACTCAACCTCAGCCTCATCCCTCTTTTCGGACTGAACGGTGCTGCTTTTGCAACCGCTGGTGCTATGTTCGTAGAGGCGATGCTGCTGCACCTCGCCGTCCGGCGTACCTTCGGCTTTGCGCTCTTTGCCTTCGCAAGAGCGCGGGCCGGCAATGAAAACAACGGGGCTGTCCATCCATGATCGGCAATACCAATCTTCCGAGCGATGCAAACAGCCGGGCCGCACGGGTTCTCGGCGGTCTGGCGCAGGACGGCGAAAGCGGACCGACCGCAGAGCATCTGATCGAGGTCGGACGTCCCGGACGGCATCTTGCCATCTATCCGGCAAGGGCCGGCTACGAGTTGCAGCGCGAACTCGACTTTCTGTCGAACCGGGCGCTGGAGCCGAACGTCTTCTTCACCGGACGCTTCCTGGCGCCGGCCATGCCACGCCTGGAAGAGCGAGTCATCCGGCTCGCGATCATGCGCGACAACGACGAGCGCCGCAGCCGGCTGCGTTTCCTGATGCCGTTCTCGATCGAAAAGCCCGGCTTCTCGATCGGCGCGCCGATCATTCGCGCCTGGTCGAACCCGTTCGGACCACTGGGCGTGCCACTGCTCGACGCCGAGGATGCGGCCGAGACCATCGACAACTTGTTCGAAGCCTTTGCCGCGCCGGCAACCGGGCTGCCCTCGATCCTGGTGCTGCCCGACATGCGGCTCAACGGCAAGGTCGCCCGCCTCACCCGCGCCGTCGCCATCGGCCGCAACCTGCCTCTGACGGTGACGGACACCTTCAGCCGGCCGATGCTCGAAAGCCTGCTCGACGGCCCGACCTATCTGCGCAAGGCAATCAGCCCGGCGCATTTCCGCGAGCTGCGGCGGCAGTGGAACAATCTCGAAAAAGAGGGCGAGCTCGTCTATTCGGTCGCCCGTCAGCCCGCCGACGTCCGCCTGCGCATGGAGGAATTCCTGGCGCTGGAAGCATCCGGCTGGAAGGGCAAGGCGCGCAGCGCCATGGTGCTCGACCGCTTCCGGGCCGCCTTTGCCCGCGAGGCGATCACCAATCTGGCCGACGGCGACAGCGTGCGCATCCACACGCTCGATCTCGACGGCAAGGCGATCGCCTCGATGGTCGTCTTCCTGATGTCGGGCGAGGCCTATACCTGGAAGACGGCCTATGACGAGCGCTATGCCAGGTTTTCGCCGGGCAAACTGCTTCTCGCCGAACTGACGGAATGGCATCTCGACGACGCCAACATCGCCCGCTCCGATTCCTGCGCGGTGCCGGACCACCCGATCATGAGCCGTTTCTGGCAGGAGCGCGAAGACATGGGCACGATGGTGATCGGCCTGCAGCAGACCCGAGACCGCGAAGTGCGCCAGGTGGCAGCCCAGCTCCACCTCTATCGCAACACCCGCAACATGGCGCGGATCCTGCGCGACAAGATCAAGGCGCTTGCCGGACGCTAGAGCGGGATGAGGAAAAAGCGTGCGCCGTTTTCCGCCCGCATCCCGCTCCAGCCAATTCAAATCAATCGCGCGGCGGCCGAGGGACTACGACGCTTCGGAAACCTCGATCGCCCCACGCGCTTCCGCCGCCGCCTGCTCGCGCAGGAACCGCCTGATCACCTTGCCCGAGGTCGTCAGCGGCAGGCTGTCGACGAAGGCGATCTCGCGCGGATACTCGTGCATCGAGAGCCGGGTCTTCACCCACTCGCGGATGGAGGTTGCCACGCGCGCGTCGCCAACGACGCCCGGCCGTAGCACGACATAGGCCTTGACGATCTCGGTGCGCACCGGATCGGGCTTGCCGACAGCGGCGGCCAATTGCACGTCCGGATGGCCGGCGAGGCAATCCTCGATCTCGCCCGGGCCGATGCGATAGCCCGACGAGGTGATGACGTCGTCGTCACGCCCGAAGAAGGTGAAATAGCCCTCCTCGTCCATCACGCCCTGATCGCCTGTCGTCATCCAGTCGCCGATGAACTTCTTCTCCGTCGCCGCCGCGTTGCCCCAGTAGCCGAGGAACATCACCGGGTCCGGCCGCTTCACCGCCACCTGCCCGACGCTGCCGGCCGGCAGTTCGCGGCCTTCGCCGTCGATGATCGCCACCCGGTGGCCGGGTGCGGCCTTGCCCATCGACCCCGGCTTGACGACGCCGAGATCGGCGGCTGACGAAATGACGATGTTGCACTCGGTCTGGCCGTAGAACTCGCTGACCTCGAGACCGAGCGCCGCCTTTGCCCATTCATAGGTCTCGCGGCCGAGGGACTCGCCAGCCGAGCCGATGGTTCGGAGATTAAGCCGATAGCGCTCGCGCGGATTCTCGACCGCCTTCATCAGCCTGAGCGCCGTCGGCGGAATGAACGCATTGCGCACGTCCATTTCTTCCAGGATGCGAAAGGCAGTATGCGGGTCGAACTTCTGCGCCGGCGACGATACGACGGGTACGCCGTGCAGCAGCGACGGTAACAGCGCGTTGAGCAGCCCTCCCGCCCAGGCCCAGTCGGCCGGCGTCCACATGCGGTCACCCGGCTGCGGCAGGAAGTGATGGTGAAACTCGAAGCCCGGCAGATGGCCGAGCAGCACCCGGTGCCCGTGCAGTGCCCCCTTCGGCGGCCCTGTCGTGCCTGACGTATAGATCATCAAGGCCGGATCGTCGGGGCCGGTATCGGCCGCAACAAAGCCAGAGGGATCACCCGACGCCAAGTCAGAGAAGACAATCGTGCCCGGACGCGGCTGATCATCCGCCAGCACCACCAGCCGCAAGTCAGGCAGCCGCTCACGGATCGCCGCGATGCGTTCATAGCCAAAGCCGTTGGTGATGACAGCCGCCACGCCGGCGTCGCGCAGCCGGTATTCGAGCGCCTCGACGCCGAAGAGCAGTGCCAGCGGCAGCGCGATGGCACCGTGCTTATAGATCGCTGCATGGGCAATCGCCGTCTCGAACCCCTGCGGCAACAGGATCGCCACCCGTTCGCCGGGCATGATACCCTCCCGCGTCAGCCCCTTGGCAAAGGCCGAGGATTGCCGGGCGAATTGACGATAGGTCAGCGATTGATGCGTACCGCCAGGATCGAAATGCTGGAGACAGACACGCTCCGGCGCCCGCTCAGCCCAGGCGTCGCTGACGGCAACGCCGATATTGAACTTTTCCGGAATCTGCCAGCGGAAGGCGCGGTAGAGTTCGTCGTAGGTCTCTATTCTCGGTAACATGACGCTGCCATGACAGTTTTGTGCTGCAGCGCAACTAACACCTTCGCAAGCGACAGTTCAATGACTGCGGCGGCGTTCAGGCATGTCGGACTATGGATGTGAAGAAAGTGTATGTGGTGGTGCCCCATGCCGGAGCGAGGTAAGAGTCCAAAATCAATCGCTTGCCGTTTTGCGGGACACGCTGGCAAATCGTCATTTGGTTATCTTTTTCGCCGCTCGTGTCTCACGACAATTCCTCCCTCGTACGTTGCTTACGACACGCCATCTGATATCAAGGATTGGGGAAGTTCGAGGGACAGGGCATGCTGAGTGCGTTGAAGCACAAGGTTTACACATCGCCGTTTCTGAAGACAGCGATCTCACTTACGGCCTCGATCCTAATCGGGATCTTCTCAAACACCTTCGTGAGCGACATCACGGCCTCTGGCCACGTGGACTGGTCTTCGACGTATCGGTCGACATCGTTCTACCTGCTGGTGGTATCTGCCGGTGCAACCCTTCTTTTTCATAAGTGGCTGCATGCGTTTGAAACGGAGATCCAGAACTTCCGAGACACAGAGTATTGCCGTGCGTATGCACTAAGCCGGCTCCTCCCCGAACAGATCGAGAAATCTCGCCAGAAGATAAAAGACGGCGAAACCGGCGAGTTCCAAGCGGCGATGAGAGAAATTCAGAAGGTTCTCAAATGAGATACATCGTCACGCCGGATTTTTCCAAGACCGTTATTTCGACACCCGAGGCCATACCGACCGTTGGCAACTTCATTCGGTTGGTGGAGGGCTCAACGAAGGACGAGCTTCTGAGTCATCGACATGTTTCCGTCGTTGCGGATGGCGTGCTGTATACGTTTCAAGAAGACGGAACGAAGATCTTCTTCTCGTTTGGGACCGATGACAGCGGCGAATACCTGCTAGCCGCTGATTTGGTGGCGCTCACCCCCGCAAGCCCACTGCAGAACCCGTCGCCCCGCGCGCGCGATCCTCAGCGAGATCGCTCGGTGAATCCAAACCATAACTTCCAAATAAACCCGAAACACAACATCAAACTAAACCCGAAATACAACACGCAGCTAAACCCTAAATATAATGTTCAAATCAACCCAAAATATAACACGCAGATAAATCCCAGATACAACTCGCGGATAAACTACAAATTAAATCCGTCTATAAATCCAAGGCTCAACCCGTCTATTGATCCGCAACGGAATTGGTCAATTAATCCATCTAGGAATAAGGCGCTACCCGGCCCATTCATCTACGATCTTCGAGCGAAGCAAGAAGGTTTCACTGTCAAAGCGAGCGATAGCGTCGTATTGATTTTTTCCATGAGTGCAGTCCTCAGAAGGATCGCTGTCGAAAACGGCATCGGTGGCTACGTCGTCTTTGACCTCGATAATGTCTGGAGAGAGCATTGGGTACGGCACCCGTCGGAAGGTTACCTGTGCTTCAGTGAAATGAATGAATGGGTTGGGTTCGTAGTCAATTAATGATGCCCCGAGGCGGGCCACCTGAAGAGCACAAAATCAATAACTTACACGAAGGCTGGACACTCAACCGTCCAGCCTTTTCATTATGTTTTTCCTCAACAGTGTCCAGCCGCCGAGGTACCGTTCCCAGGGGGCTTTACGACCGTCGCGACTCCCTGCGAACATGAGTGGCCCCTACAACCGATTCTGAGTCTGACAGGTGAACACAACGGTCGATACCTTTCTCCAGATGCCCATTGATCTGAACGGCGTGATGGTGCCGGCAAGGTCGATCAGCAACGTCTTTTCTCGCTACGTGACCAACCTGGTCGTTCACAATGACGATCCGACGTTCCTGCTCTCCCTTCGTGGATCGGCCACGCCGATCGTCTTTGAAGGACGCTATTTTCTGGCGTGCTGCAGCCATCAATTGAAGGGCATCGAGTACGATCGCGTGGCGCTGCTGGAAGAAGACGGCACCCACCTCGTGACTTCGGCCGGCGTGCGGCATTTCATTACCAAGACGGATTCCGACTATTCCGACTTGGCAATTTTCGACTTTTCGGAGCCATGTCGCGAACACCCTGATCTTCGGCGCCGCTTTTTTCCCTTCCGGGACATCCCTCCCTATGCCCCGAACACCGACACCATCTTCTTGCAGGTCACGGGCTACCCCTCATCAGTGCAAGACTACGATGTAGATGAAGAAACAAAACGGCTTGGATTTAAGAAGTACAAGGTTATCTGCGATCTCGACGGTCAACCTGCCGACCCGGCGCTGATGAGGCTGAGGGCCGCTGAACCGCTTTCGATAGACCCTGACGGCATGAGTGGAGGTTCGGCCTTCACGGTGCAAATGGTCAACGGTCGACCAAAGGCCTACCTGGCCGGCATGACGACACGCGCTGGTCGCGAGCACATCCACATTCTGAAGAGCGGCTACATCGTGTCGCTTCTCCGCGCGATCCTTGATGGTCGCCGCGAGGCCTAGTCCGCCAGCTCGTAAAGCCTGGTCTTAGGGCTCCGCTTCGTAACTCCCTTGAACGATGGGTGGCGAAGTCGCTTGTCTTCCGTCCACGCACGATATTCGACGTCCGCGACCAGCACCGGTTCGGTGAAGACGGCACCCTTCCGCGAAAGCTTTACCGCAGGAGTGGTGGTCACCAGCGTTTCAAGCACCTTCCGCAGCTCGCGAGATAATTCATCAGTCCATCCGGTTCCGACGCCGCCCACATAGGCAAGCCCTTTTCCCTCTCTCGCGGCAAGCAGCAGCCGGCCGAGGCGGCCGGGCATCGTCGACGGCTCATAGCCAACGATCACGAACGTGTCGCGGCGCACACATTTGATCTTCAGCCATTCCGGCCGGCGTCCGACCCGATAGGGCATGTCCCGGCGCTTGGCGATAATTCCTTCGAGGCCCAGATCGCACGCAACCCGGAAGAACTCGGCGCCATCGGCATCCACCTCCTCAGAGAGACGGATCGCCCCGTTGCGGTCCGTGAGAAGCTGTTCAAGCACCTGCCGCCGCTCGGCATAAGGCAGCCGGCGCAAGTCGCGCCCGTCGAGATAGAGAAGATCAAAAGCAAAGAGGAGGATTTCGCCAGGACCATGCACGCCCGGCCGGCGGCCAAGAGCGCGCTGCAGCAAGCCGAAGTCGGATCGGCCCTTCTCGTCGAGCACGACGGCCTCGCCGTCGATGATCGCAGTGGTGGCGCAAAGGGTAGGCGCATCAGCTGCAATGGCGGGAAAGCGGCTGGTCCAGTCGTGGCCGCCGCGTGTCAGGATGCGGACGTGGCCCGGCTCGATATGGAGGGCGGCACGATAGCCGTCCCATTTTACCTCGAAGCCCCAGCCCGGGCTTTTCGGTGGCGCGTCGACGAGCGTGGCAAGGCACGGATCAACGCGGTTCGGCATAGGATCTGCCGGCGGCGTAAGAGGTGGTTTCTTAGGCGACGTTTTAGCCATCACGCATTAACGCATGAAACAGCGAAAACGTCGCGCCTCATCACCGCTGCATTGGGGCTACCGCGAAACCGTTGAAATGCCTGTTGCCGCAGCGCTTGCAGAACAGCTTCGCCTCTAGCGGCTTCATGCGCTGCTTCGCGCCGAACCGATGCACAAGCCTGTAGCGATCGATATAGCCGACGTGATCGCACTTGAAGCAGTTGCCGTAGAGGACAAACCACTCCTGCAAATCTCCGAGCGTCATGCGGATGTACCGCTTCGCCTCTGTGTCAACCGGGCGCACCATGGCGCCAGCCTATCACCAGAACGAAATAGGAACAAATACCTAAAACAGTGGGAAGCGACGCGAATCTCGCTTGATCCGGCAATTTCTAGTCGCGTAACGTGCTCTACCGATAATCGCAGGAAGAGACGAAACATGCCGCTACCGCAGTCGCTTGAACGAGGCCTCAGTAAAATTGAACGTGACGTCACTGCGCTGGGAAAAATGATCCAGGACGCCCGTAACGATTCACAAAAAGCCGACCTTGAAGTGGAAATTGGAGACCTCGTCGTAAACGTTCACCTCCTGCTGGATAAGGTGATGAACGCGATCTACGACAAGTTTGGGCCAAATGATGGGAAGAAACCGCACATCTACTTCCCCTGTTTTGAGACAGAACAGAAATTCGACGACAAGCTGAAACAGACAAAACTCAACGGCATCCCTCCCGAACTGAGAGATGTCCTTTTATCTTGTCAGCCCTTCGAGATCGACACTTCCGGTTGGTGGCCGACACTCTATCGCCTCTCGCAAAAGCGCCATGAAGCCTACCCTCAGGTCGAGATGAAGAAAAGGCAGAGCATTAGCCACGGAGGCCAAGACCTATACATCAAAAAGATGGTCATTGGGTCTGGAGGGATCGAGCACTTTGAGGGACAGGCTTGGAACCAAACCACAGGCCTTCCAGAGCCAGTGCGTTTTACTTTCACTCGGGAAACCATGAAAGAGTTGGCAGGGACCGGGAAAGACCCCGCCGAGTTCTTGTCATTGGCGGCCCAAGAAACCCACCGCCTCGTTAAGAAAATCGGCTGGAGTTGCCCCCAAAAGACCGGACATGCTCAGGCTTGAGATTGCGAGCTGATGAACTCGCGCGGGGATTGATATCCTAAAGCGCTGTGCGGGTGAAGATTGTTGTAATGCTCGAACCAGAACGGCA
>NZ_JACVBF010000028.1:0-42680 GCF_014852195.1 Ensifer sp. ENS08 | reverse complement strand
GCTTGAACGCCATCTGAAATAACACCCCTCTACCAATCCCTCAGCATGACCACCGTGAGCCCGATTATGCTGAGTTTTCGCTTGGGCGCCGACCCAGTCAGATGCGGAAAACCTTCCGATTCTGACTAGCAGTCATGAATACTCCCCGTTTCCATCGAGTTTTTAATCAAGAGATTGCAGAAAGCGGCAACAACTTAGTCTCCCGAAGGCATCTGTCCGCCTTGATGCGAGTCGGTCAGAGCACGACGTCGGAGAGAACGATCGCTAGCGGCTAGTGCGTGGAATGGCGGCGGCGAGCATTCTTAGGAGGTCACGTTCCAACTTTTGGCACAGGGTCTCATATTCTTTCAGCCGAGCTGGGTCCGAGACCTCCTGCTTGCGCAGTTCATCGCGAGCGATAGCAGTTCTGCCGTAGGCTTCGAGTAAATCGGATATAGCAAGGAAGTTTGCATCGGCAATTTGTTTTCGATGTCTTGGGAAGCGCAACATCATCCTCGCTCTGCCGGCCTTCTCCCACTCCATTTCGCTGACCTCCCAGATTGCGGATCTGAATCCGCCCACTCACGTGCGGTATCTCGCAGGAGTGTTATACATCGCCTCAAACGTCGCTAAACGGGGTCAGCGAACACTTTCAGTACGGGAGGTCGGTTACTTAGATTGTGCAGCCGTGCATAGGCCCCATTTCGCTGGGCAAGCTCTCGATGTGTACCTTCCTCGACGACCCGGCCATCCTTCATAACGACTATCTTATCAGCATTGACTACCGTGGAGACCCGGTGGGCTATTACAATAACGGTGCGTCCGCTCATGGCCTCCTCGAGCGCCTTTTGGACGGCGGCTTCCGACTCTGCGTCTAGCGCGGACGTTGCCTCGTCAAGAAGAAGAATGGGGGCATTGCGCACGAGGGCGCGAGCAATCGATATGCGTTGCCGCTGGCCGCCCGAAAGCGTCATGCCCTGCTCGCCCACGGGAGTATCATATCCCTTCGGCTGCGCTAAGATGAAGTCATGCGCATAGGCGAGGCGTGCTGCCTCTTCAATCTCAGCGTCCGTGGCTTCGGGCCGACCATAGCGGATATTGTCTCGGATGGAGCCTTCGAAGAGATAAGGCTGCTGCGAGACATACGCGAGTTTGTTGCGCAGCGAGTGCTTGGTAACTTCGGCTATGTCCTGACCATCAATCAGGATTTGCCCGGATAAGGCATCATAAAATCGCGGGATGAGGCTAATGATAGTGGACTTGCCGGCCCCCGAAGGACCGACCAGCGCTGTCGTCTTTCCGCCTTCAGCACGGAAACTCACGCCTTTCAGGATCTCATCTTCCTTGCCATAGCCAAAGTGGACGTTTCGCAACTCCACCGTCGCGTCTCTCAGTTTCAGCTCCCTAGCCTCGGGGTGATCCCGCTGATGCGGAACTGTATCAAGGATTTCGTAGAGCATATGGGCATTCACGGCAGCGCGTTCCAAGGATACCTGCAAACGGGCCAGGCGTCGGGCTGGATCATACGCTAGGAGAAGTGCTGTAACGAATGCGAAGAACGCCCCAGGGGGCACGTCGCTATAGATCGCCCGAAAGGCGGCATAGGCAAGCACACTTGAGATTGCCAAACCGGCAAACGTGTCTGTCATTGGGGCTGTACGCTCGCTCAGGCGCGCAATTCGGTTGGCACGACTTTCGGCACGCTCGATAGTCGCATCGACCTTGCGGCACAACTCCTGCTCCATCGTAAAAGCCTTCACGATAGAAATGCCCTGGATCGTTTCCTGCATCGCCCCGAGGACGCGGCTATTTGCCTCCACTGCCTCGCGAGTTGCCAGTCGAAGCCGCTTCGAGATGTAGCGCAACCCGAGGACCAACATGGGCGCTACGAGAAAAATGATAAGTGAAAGCACCCAATCCTTGCTGAACATTACGCCGATCAACCCGATGAGCGTGAGGAGATCACGAGCGATCGAAGTCACCGTTACATTCAACACGTCGCGGATGCCGCCGACATTTTGATTAATTTTTGCAAGCAGACGTGCCGAGCGTTGCTCGTGATAATAACCGACGCTCAGCGCCATTAGGTGTGAGTACAGCCGCCGCTTATAGTTCGCGACGATGTTGTTACCTATACTCGAGAGGGTGACCGCTTGCCCGTAAGTTGCTAACCCCCTCAATACAAAGGCAGCAAAAAGCGAAACACAGACGAGAACAACGACATCTCCTCGCTTGTTGGCGAACGCTTCGTTGATCACGGTTTCCATGATCCAGGCTGTAAAGCCCGTCGTCGCCGCCATTATAAGAAGACAGCCAATAGCGAACGCGTAGCCCCAGATGTGGTCGCGAGCGTTTTCGGCGACTACGCGGCGAAGAACTCGCGTGATTGCTTCAGAATCGCCTGTCGGCCGTTTCGAATGCTTCACCCTCAATTAGCTGATCCCTTGTGCATATCAGCGACATTGTCAAACTCCCGTTTCTATATGGCCGTGTTAACCGTTTGGCGAGTCCTGTCGGTTCTAAGAAAATCGGATGTGCCGTTGTATCAGGTCCGGAGGCGTTAGTTTGCGAGATTCGCGATTTCCTCGAACATGGACTTCGCCTCTCGGCGGGCTTTCTGAACGTAGGCAGCAGTTGCATTGTAATCGGCATCCTGCCAGTGATCTACCATATCGAAAGCGAGCTTTGCATCATCTGTTAGAAACCTTGTCAGCCCCATGTCAGTTAACATACCGATCATTTTTGATGTGTTCGATGACATTCCGATGAATGGAGTTCCAGACAGGATGGACATACACACCGCGTGAAAGCGGCCACCGATGACACCCCGGGCCGTGGCAATTCGCGAAAGTATCTGCTGGGAAGATAAAGGCTCGCCGAATTGGTGGATCATTTCCATACGCCGCAGCATATTTGCTTTGAAAAGCGATTTTCGGAAGGCGCGCATGGGAGTGATCTGTCGGCGTTGAGAAGGGCGCGGCGCCTGAGCTACCATACCAGAGCCCATAAAAACGAAGTCTGGTGACTCCCCTGCCCCTAAAAACGGGTTGTTCGGCTCTGAGGTGTCGAGGTGAAGAAAAGAAGTATGATTTCTCCTTAGCGCTTCCTCCTGGGCGTTTTTTGCAATATTTTTGTTGGCGTTGTCGGTCACGATGATTGTAGGTGTCCTTGGCCCGCCCAAGAATGGCTTCATGACATCACTCGATAACGTGAGATCTGGCACAACCTCAACCTCCAATCCGACCTGACGTGCTTCGTAACCGCTGACGGACTCTCGAACATAAATTTTCTCGAAGGCCTGGCATGCTTTTGCAATTGCCGCGTCGTTTCGTTCGTACACGCTGTTGATCAGAACGCTGGGGACACCGGCAGCCTTGCAGAAGGGGGCGACCTCAGCAAGCGCTCGCGCCTGCCTCGTGCCATCGTGCAGAGTTCCCTCACCATTGACAATCACGAGATCTGCAGTTCGCATTGAGGCAAGAAGGAGCGGATGCTCTCGCCAGTCGGTGTGAACTGATGCAGACGTAGCGATCCGAATTCCCACCGATTTCGCCAACTGAGCGATTTGGCTAACGACAACGCGACATCCAAGATGCGCTTTTGTGGATGTATCATTGATGAGAATTGCTGTCTTCAAACCTGTTCATCCCGAGCAGCCGAACTTGTCGGACGTTGAAATACCGAGCTTGACGGAAGGTCGGCAACGAAGTTGATGAAAATTCCACCCGCAAGCCTACAGCCACTCCTAATGCAGGCGCAACTGAATTACCCTTCTCTCAGACAGATACTCAGCATGGGTGCAGTCCCGACCTCCGCCTTGCAAAGGACGTCGGAAGGGAAGAGCCGCGGGCCAGGAAGGTTCGCGAACAAGGGATCATAGCTTTAATTCTTAAGGCCGAAGCTCACCTCAAGGCGGTCCCGCGTCACCAGGGCTCACAAACTTGACGGGATTTCTCGCGAGGCCCATCAACGGGGAAAGCGCGGTTCGTTCGCCTCGCTGGTGGCGCAAGCTATCGACGCAGGTTTATTGAAGCACCTGCACTAGCGCCAATCACGATAGTGGGTCTCCGAGAGTGGACGACCTTTGATGGGTGACTGGACAATTCCGCTTTCGTCCATTGCCCAACTCAGGATTGCATCTGCCTGGGCACGCATCCGCGCTCTGACCTCAGCTGGGTCTATATCCGCGGTTGCGAACGAAGGCGCCAGTTGATCAAGCGCGCTCAGGACATGGTGTGTGAGGTCAGGACCAGGGGTGTGTTCGAGCACCTTCGCTACGAGGGATCGTAGAATAAATTCTAGGGTTGCAATTCGCAACTGTTCATTATCGATACCCAAAACACCCCCCCCCAATCAGTGCAGTGTGTATTCAACTTGTACCTTTAACAGCAGCAGCAGACGTTCGCAACGTGAAGGTATACGCCAGGTTTGACAGCACTCGGGGGAGTAGGCGCTCTCCCTAGAAACGGCAAAACGGCATCCTGGTTAACGAAGCTCAGTGCGCCAACACCGCCGATCGGCTACAGCCTAACCCCACGAACGAAATCAATGCCGGAAGAAGCGTTCATCAGGAACGGGGTGCTGGGTTGCGAGATAGTTGGCTCGCCTCGATCAGATTCAGCACCGGAAGGAACACCGAGGCAAGGCTCTTTGCTCCCTTTGCAGACAAGTGATCCTCGTCCTTATATAGCACAGTGCCACCACGCAAGGCGTGGCAACGAATTGCATCGCAAATGGCACTCAGCGGATCAACGACCAAGGATCCACTGGTTTTCGCGACCCTTGTGAGAACTCCCCTTGCCAAGGCCTGCCGTTTATAGGTGTACTCAAGAGAAGGCGCTATATTCAGGGTGGTACCGCGGACAACCGCTCGTGCGAGTGCTTCGGGAACCTCGTGGCCCATTTCCGGCACATCCATCACCAATACTGTTCTCGTACCCTGCCGAGAGAAATGGGCGATAGTCTCCTCGAGACTTTTTTTGACAGGCGCAGACCAGTCCGCTGTCGAGGGCGGGACGCGCGGATCAAAGACGTGCCCTTGGCGTGGCAACTCGGCTCTGTGAACGTATTTCGGCCAGTAGCCCACCATGAACACATACGGAAATTTCTCTTTTTCGATGAAGGACATCACGGCCGAATTGTGATCGACACACCGTTTTACCGCCCAGGATGGTCCGAAATCTGCCTCCGGCAGCGGCGGGCAAGAACCTCTACCAACAAAGACACCCGCCACTCCCGCTTCGCGAGCAGCGAGATCGATCGCCGGCGCAAGCGCGGCAGCATGAGAATCCCCCCATACAACAAACAACGGGCTACCCTTGGTCTTGTCTCCTAGTCTGCAAAGCTCACCTTTTCGTATCTGGTCCGGCGTTAGGCCGTTTCCGTTAGAATCGGTGAAACACTCCGCCGCGAAGAACGGGCTGTCGTCGAAGGTAGCTTCATAAAGCGTGCGAGCTTCCTCGGGCAACCTTTGTGGGACTCCATCTAGGTTGTTAACGAAGAGTGCGAAGGCAACGGCGCTGGCGATTGTTGTGCCGCTCAGCATGAACATGGGCGCGCTCGAGAGGGCAAGACTTCCATGGCGAAAAGGCTGCTCTACGAACCGCCACGAAACATAAGCCGCCACGAAGGAGAGCGCGACGATAAGCAATGTGAGCTCAGACGTAAGAGCTCCTTCAAGAAGGTAGCGGGCATAAACGAGGAGGGGCCAATGCCAAAGGTAGAGCGAATAAGAGATCCGCCCAATAAAGACGGAAACGGAGTTGTCGAGCAACCGCGCGAACGGGCCCTCTTGGCAATGCGCATGGATTATGAGTGCCGTTCCAAGGCAAGGAAGTGCGGCGGCCAAGCCAGGAAAAGGGGTGCTCGGAGAATAGAGGAAGATGGCCGAGAACACCATGAGGAGCCCGACCCCCGTTAGCAGCTGGCTCGTCCGTCCCGAATAGTTCGGATGCGGCAAAAGCGCTACGGCGGCTCCTATCAACAACTCCCAGACGCGAAAGTGCAGCAGATAAAACGCCTTTTGCGGGTTGCCGTAGACCTCAACAGCACTAATGACGAAGGACAGGGCTAAAATTGAAAGAACAGCTACAAGTATTTTTTTGCGGTAAACTTTGTGACAGACAAACAATGCGACCGGGAATACGATGTAGAATTGCTCTTCGACAGAAAGAGACCAAGTATGAAGCAGGGGCTTCAAGTCGGATTCAATATCGAAATAACCGCTCTCCTGCCGAAACAAAATGTTCGAGACAAATACTGCAGCGGCGCCAAGACTATTGGAAAAATACGTGAGCTCCCGAGGCATGAATACAAACCATGCAGCGACAGCGCAGATCGCCATCATGACGAACAGCGCCGGGAATATTCGTCGCATGCGGCCGGCGTAAAACTCGATGAAACTGAAGCTGCCTCGCTCGAGAGAGCTTAAGATAGTTCTGGCCATGAAGAAGCCGGAAAGGACAAAAAACACGTCCACCCCGACAAATCCCCCACCGAAGATACTGAACCCGGCATGGAAAAGTAGAACCGATAAGATTGCCACGGCCCGCAGGCCGTCGAGGTCGGGTCTGTAACCCCGATGATGTGCAATTCCGGTCAACATGCCCCCTTTGCCAATTTCACTGCACGGAGCAGCGCGGCAGGTCATCTATCGTAGTTAGGTCAGACCGAAAGCTAGGCGACGCCGGCACGCAACAAATCATGCACATGCAGGATACCCGTTGGCTCGCCCAAATCACCTACAACGAACAGAACCGTTATCTTTTGCGATTGCATGAGTTCCATTGCGGCGCTGGCCAGCAAGTTGCGGGGAATAACGCGAGGGCTGTGCGACATTACCAAATCAACGGTCAGGGCCAGAAGGTCTGAGGACATGTGTCGGCGCAGGTCTCCGTCGGTGATGATTCCGGCCAGCTTACCGTCTGCACCCAAAATGCCAACGACTCCGAACCCTTTTGAAGACATCTGGATCACAGCTTCGCTCATGGGCGCGCCGGAAGATAGCAAGGGCATGGCATCACCAGAGTGGGCGAGTTCTTGGGCAAGCATCAACTGTGAACCTAGCTTCCCGCCGGGGTGAAATGTCTTGAAGTCGGCGGGAGAGAACCCCCTTCTCTCCAGAAGGGCAATGGCGAGGGCGTCACCAACCGCCAGCTGCAGCAATGCCGACGTTGTCGGCGCAAGTCCATGCGGACACGCTTCCTGCACTTTTGGAAGAACAATCGCGATAGTGGAGTTGCGCGCAATTGTGCTTTCCATACTAGATGTGATGGAAATCACCGGTACATTGAACCGCTTGGAATAGGTCAGCATGTTGCCGAGTTCGAGCGTTTCTCCCGACCAAGACAAAAGAACCAGCAAATCTTGCGCCGTGATCATGCCGAGATCTCCGTGGCTTGCCTCCGTCGGATGCACGAAGTAGGCGGAAGTCCCCGTCGAAGCGAGCGTCGCCGCGATCTTGCGGCCGATATGCCCGCTCTTGCCAACTCCGGCGACGACTACCCGTCCACCGCGCGAGGCGAGCAAATCGACAGCTTCGATGAAACTTTTGGACAATTCTGCTTGCCGAGCTAACTCGGCGGCGAGCGCCGCTATGCCGTCTGCCGCAGTGCCTAAGGTTCGAGTAATTGAAGCCAGCACTGCGTCACGAACAGTCATTTTGGTATCCTAGTTGGTGAGCCTTTTTAAAGTGCCCGGAAATCAGATCAAAGTGGCAAAATTAGGCAGTTGCCAGTTTTTTGACACATTCCAGTTGGCTGGAGGTGTTTTTCGCATATGGTTCAATGGAAACCTGCTTTGCCGGAAGTCCGTACACAGCAGCCGCGAATTAGCTGCGATCCTGGAACCCGCTGATGACGAGTGAGCTTGTGACGATTGAAGAGCTTCGCGAAACCCATCGCCGCTGGCTGGCGCAACTCGGGATCCTCGACGTGCCTTGGCTGATCTTCGGATCGGCACCTCGTCCCACCCTGCCATCCGACCTGATCGGACATTGTGCCCGCGTTGACGTGAACAACTCTGGCAAGACGGCAAACGCTTTGGGCCTCCCCGCGGCAGACCTGACGTTCCGCAAACGTAAGAAATCCTGGGGAGAGCATCCCTTTGTAAGAACCAGAGGCCTGCTCTGGCTCCACAGAAGACCTCTCTGGGTCATGCATCTCAAACTGCTCTTGAAGCCAAGCGTACGCTACAAGAGCTTGATGCGCGCTACGAAGGCCGAGCGCGAAGCAATCGTGAGCCATGTCACCGGGGGCCTTCCTGCTGACGTGGGAGACGTCGGCAAGGTGACGAACGGCGTGGCGGCTCTCTGCTACGGGCTGTTCGTCGGTGTACCCTCTGTCACCTTGACCGGCTTCTCGTTGACCCAGATGGGGCATTCCTACAACGACAAGGGCAAGGAGCGACGTCAAATTGCGGAAGACACTTTCGTCCTTAATCTCCTGAAGGAGCGGGGTGACGTGTTTACGACAGAGCCGGAGCTCTCTGAACAGATCGGCCTCCCCTTCATTCGCAACAAGGACGAGCTTGCGGTCTGTATGTCCCGCCGCTCTGGAAGTCAGTTGGAATCCGCCCAGATGTAGCCGAACGCGTAAACATCGCCGGGACGCCCGGCGTTGTATGGAATTGACACGAAGGCCGGCTCTGGACTGGTAACAGCGAAATTCTGTTCCGCCAGTAGCCTCTCAATACGCGGCGGAAGCTTTTCGCGGTTCGCACCTTCCGCCGGCCATACGGCCAAGATTCGGCCTCGCGGCACAATGCTCTCGCCCTCTAGGTCCGGGGAAAAGCCCGGGAGAATGATTGGGGTGCCGGGGAACTGGATCCTCAGATTGCCCGCCACGATCCGATCGTCAACCACAATCGCGGCAGGCGGCACTCCCCTCTCGGCGCTCACGGCTCGTGCAAAGCCATTGTAGGGCGTATGCGCAAAGGAGTAGTCGCCGATCACAGGACCAATGAAAACCCGCGCCCACAGCATCAGGATAACGCCGACCGAGGTAACACCGGCGACCAATAAAAGTACCGGGAGCCGCGGGCCCGGATCGATGCGGGCAGCATCAATCTTGAGCGTCAAATAGAGTGGCAGAAGCGCAGTAAAGAGTGCCAGCCATTTCACGCGAATGTGCGTTGCACCCATTGCAATAACAATCAGCGCTACCAGAACGAAGCTAGCAACGAGCATTCTTCCGACGACCCGTGTCCAAATGCTTTCGGCGCGCAGGATCTTGCCTATATCCGCATAGAAGGCTGCAGCGAAAACCAAGACAGTCGGCGCGACACCTTTGATTGCGGCAATCACAAGGGAAACTAGCCCTTCGATCGAATGCGGCAGAAGAGCGGTCTCTGCCCCCTCTTTCATCTCCGCGACGGTCACACCGGTCGCATGCCCAAGGTTGTTGATCACCCAATAGGCGTGCGGTCCGACGACGGTGGCAGCGGCGACGGCGCAGGCGAGCACGCGCCAGTCGAAAATGCGCTTTCGCAACGCTGCTTCCGGAAGAATGGCGATCAAAGCCGCCGCAGGTACGATGACGAAGTTGTACTTGGACAAGATCCCGATACCTACCACTGCGCCAACGAACAGATACCCGCCAATCCTCGGAGGATGCTTGAGGACGCGGAAGAAGCAAAAGAGGAACAGCGACACCGAAAAGAGCGCGGCAACCGTATGAGACAGATCGCGCTGAGACAGAAGGAAAACCGGGGGAAGCGTCAGCGCTCCCAGGATGGCGACTGCCGGAAGTAAGCGGCCGTCGGTGAGCGTTCGAACCGTCAAGCCGTAAAAGACGAGGAATCCGCACATTAGGGCGTTTTTCAGGATTGTCAGCGACGCGACAGAGATCCCGAAGACTGCGGCGACGCCATATTGGAGCCAATTGTAGAACGGCGGTTGAGCTCCATATCCGAGCATCAGATACTGCGAAAGAAATGCCTGTTCAGACTCGTCAATTTCGAGGGAATCTGGGCGGAGAATTTTCAGAACAACGCTCAATAGGCAGTAACTGGCGACGAGCACGTAAATAGCATCCGCTCTTTTTAATAGGAGGCTGCGCATATTCTCTCCGGGCTCGAAGTTCATAAGTGCACCTGTTCGCACTCCGAAAGTAGCTACTAAGATAACTAGAAGGGATTTGCCAGATACGATCGCGTCGGTTACGAAACCATATGGTAGAGCAGATGGAATTTTGGGGAGAGAGATGATGACATACGAAGGCCGGATTCATGCCGCGGGCCAAGCTCGCGATTGTCCTAGGCTTCACGTTGCCATCTTTTTTGGTTAAACCAGCCAGGCCTTGGACATTTTGAACCAACTAGAATCGGAAGTGTCATGACGCAAAGCGCTAATATTTACATCGGTTTCGACAGCAAAGAAGTAGTAGCATACCACGTTCTTTGCCAAAGTATTCTTGAGAAGAGCTCCATTCCGGTGAAGTTCACGCCTATTTCTCTCAACAACGTTGAGAACATCTTTACCCGCGAGCGCAATCCTCTTCAGTCGACGGAATTCTCTTTCTCACGTTTTCTAGTGCCCTACCTAAGCAATTACGAAGGCTGGTCGCTGTTTGCCGACTGCGACATGTTGATGCGGACTGACATCGCAAAGCTCTGGAACTTGCGAGACGACCGCTACGCCGCGATGTGCGTCAAGCACAACTATGTTCCCAAGGTTGAGACCAAGTTCCTGGGCCAGGTTCAGACCAAATACGAAAAGAAGAACTGGTCCAGCGTAATTTTGTTCAACAACGCAAAGTGCCGCAAACTGGATCTTGACTACGTCAACACCGCAACCGGCCTTGAGTTGCACCAGTTCAAGTGGCTGGAATCCGACGATCTCATCGGCGAACTGCCTGCCAGCTGGAATTGGCTCGTTAACGAGTACGAGCATTCGCCGGATGCGAACCTCGTTCACTTCACGGATGGCGGGCCTTACTTCGACGAATACAAAAACGACGATTACGCCGATGAGTGGTTCGCTGCACGTGACCGCGTTTTGCATGTAACGCAGCGCGCCGGCTAAGGCGCAAAAAGTCACCGGATGTCGAGCCGTTTGGGGGGCGCAGCGGTCTGCATCGCGCGGCCCCCAAATCTGCTAACTTCAGTCGGGTTTCGTTATTTTGTCGCTGAAACCAAAGCCGAAATCCTTCAGAGCCGAGATAGAAGAGTGGTTGAAGATTTCGATGCCACTTTCGGCCGCCACATTTTTCGCCAGGACAAGGTGATCGATGATCCGAACCTGCGCTCTGCGAATGCCGGAATAGGCTTTGTCTGTCGTCTCGTAGAATCTCGCCTGGTCAGCATTGCCAATATCAATTCCCAAAAGCCCGATTTCACGAGGCTTCCACCCGACGGCGAATTGCATCGCCGAGACGGCCACCGAGCCAGCCTGAAACACAGCAGTGAACGGGCTTTCGGAAAACCCCGCTGCACCATCGTCAGTAAGCCTCGTGTAGGGAAGCCCGCGTAATTCCGCAGTCGCCCGGCGACCGATACGGTACGGTTTCCGGACATTGTCGATCAAGGCAATCCGTCGGCCCTTTAGCCACGACGTGTCCAGTTCACAGATCGCCCTGATCACGCTCACCGAGAACAGACAGAGACTCTGTCCCGGAATTTTCTGGACAAGCTCGAAGTGCCTCCAGATGAACCGCTCGTCTTCGATAGCAATTGCTAAAGGCTCTTCTATGACATCTGGAACGAGGCTCAAGGCTCCGTTGAGGAGTATGCAAGAAGATCCATCAACGCGGGTCAGATCGTTCTGCTCGATGGAGGGCCCGGAGCCAACGATCATCAGCTTCGATGGACGCGATGGTAAGCTGTGGGAAGCAGACAGAAGCGTTCCGACGTGCCTTCCCCGGTACCAGATGGCGCCGTCCTGAGTTTCGGTCGCAAGATTCAGCTTAAGACCTGGAAACCAATCCTGAGCATGCGCTCGCGAGCCGCCCAGCGCGAGGCGGACGGCAATTTTGATGAGCGAACGGGCGAATGGACGATTTGAGCTCATTACTCTTCCTGAGGTGACGCCGATCCTTTGACTGAGGTCGACTCCGCTAAGCTAACTACCTAACCCGTTCCACAAGGGGAT
The DNA here is from genome assembly GCF_014852195.1 of Ensifer sp. ENS08. Taxonomy (NCBI): domain Bacteria; kingdom Pseudomonadati; phylum Pseudomonadota; class Alphaproteobacteria; order Hyphomicrobiales; family Rhizobiaceae; genus Ensifer; species Ensifer sp. ENS08. The sequence goes on along the minus strand of NZ_JACVBF010000028.1, from coordinate 30,616 downwards.
GCCGAGCTCCTCTGACACCAGGGGGTCAGCCGTATAGATTGGTCGACCGGCTTGCAGGAGCTTGGCGACGAGCTGTTTGTCCATCTGCGTATGAAGCCGTGTGAGGCCTGCCTGATTGTAAACATGCCCTGCTGAATTGGGATTGATCCCAGTGATGATGACCGCCGGCGCTCCGTTATGAAGAGCAAAGAGCACTGCGTTCATTCCGTTTGAACATTTAGAATCCGCATCCAGCTCCAGCGAGCGCAAGCCTGCTACCCGGTCAAGCAGCGCCATGCGCTCGTAACGATCGACGATCTGCAGGGTGTCATAACTGTAGTCGAACGCGCGCAGACCCTCTTCCAGCCGCTGAAGGTCATCCTTTCTCCAGAGCAAGACATAGAGAGCGCCCGTTCGCCGCCCCTTTAGCACGCGCCGGACTTCGATAGCATTGGGCGTCGTGCCCTCGACTTGATTGAACATCATCATCGTTACAGCCGGGATCTCAACTCCCCATCCAGCGCTGACGGACTGGGAACCGTTCACAGTAATAACTGCGAAGTTCTCGTTGAATCCAGCAGGCTTGTGGGAGACCGGCGCAGACCCAACAACCACGACCGGTCCAATGAAGGGACTGGGCGCCGATGGGGGCGCCGGGCGCATCAGCCAGTACTTCGTGTTTCTGTATATGCGCTTGCGCGTGTCTGAGATCCACGACCCCATACGAACCTCGCTTACTGTCGTTGCAAAAACGACAGCTCCCCTCTAGCGTTTCTTTAAGAACTTTGGCTTCAGTCGACGCAAGAATTCGTCGAGCGACCGCAGAACGTTCGTCAATGAGATCAGCTTGTCGACTTGGGCGTCTGTCTGGCTGAGACGTGAGGACAAGACTTCAGCGATCGTCGAGGTAATGTCAGCCGCCGTCAGTTCCGGGAAACGGGAGGCAAGCGAAGCATAACTGTTTTTCGCGACGCCATCATGGATTGACAACTTTCCCACCCTGGCAAAGAGACGCAGAAAAACCTGCTCAAACGTCCAGTCATGGACGGCTACGACCCGCCATTTGTCGCTCCGCTTAGCGGAAAACCCCGCCAGCACAATTTTGCTCGGTAGCTGCTGGTCGACCAGCCACAGCGCAATTGCGAAGCCGCTGGTCGGCAACTTCTCCTGAGGGTAGAACTCACCGCAGAAGCCGGTTAGGTCGAGATGCCCCGTCGAGGTGCCTAGATAGTCCGCACTCGTGTTCAGGCGCTCGCTCCTCGCCAAGCGAATATTCATGATGCCGAGGAACCGTTCGGGCGCAAACAATTTTACGACGTCGGCAACCTCGTGCCGGTAAACAATGTTCGCGCCTCCGGGCTGCGCGCGCGACACCAGCAGGGCGTTTCCGGAAAACTGCTCGTCGAGAACTTTGTAAACTTTGTTGAAAAAGACGAAGAGCGCCGTCTGCGGGTATTCGGCTTGAAGCTCCCGGATATTCACCTCTTCGCTATTCGCGACAAGGACGATGTGAGAGAAGCTGGCAAGGAGGGTACGCCATTGACCTGCCTCCGTAACATTCGCCGTCGCTCCGGGGGCGCGGAAATCCATTGAGCATCAACCCTAGGTTACTGTACTTCTGGAGCACCACTACGACGTTTGCGCCCGTGACGCTAGGTTGTCCTCTCTATATTGATGATTTTTTTCGAATTAAAGCAAGGATGCTTGATAAAATGCGAAATGCATGTTCAAGAAACCGACAGGTCTTCACCTTCCTTCACGCAGGTCGCTGGACGCAATGCTCGACAACCAAGGAGCGTCGATGTTTGGACTGAAGGGTAAGCGGCATCTTACCAGAGAGCTGGGTATCACCCCTCCGGTGCCAGAGCCGGGCCGACACGGGATCGCGCTTGTCGCCTGCGTCAAAAATGAAGTTCGCTATATCGAGGAATGGGTACGCTTTCATAAGGCCGTAGGCGTGTGCCATTTCCATCTCTATGACGACGGTTCAACTGATGGGACGTTCGACTTACTACGGAATGTCTTGAGCCAGGATGAACTGACTGTCATCCCGTGGAAGATGCGCATGCGCGACGAAGGATGTGGCGAGCATCTGAATGGCCAAACCATTGCTTTCGCTCACGCGATCCTGAACTTTGGCGGCAGGTACGACCGTATGGCGTTCATTGACGTTGACGAATTTCTTTTGCCGAAAAAAGGGCGAACCCTACAGGATGCGCTGCGTGGCGCAGAAGGGTTTCCGAATGTTTCGCTGCCATGGCACATGTTTGGCCACAGCGGGCATGTCGAACGACCGGCAGGGCCTGTTTGCCTCGAGTATACGATGCGCGTTGCCGACCCCCTGCGCCAGCATCTCGACGCCAGCAATTTCAAATGCATTGTCGATCCCGTCGAAGTTACGAAAGTGGCGGTACATCACTTCCAGACACGGTCCCACGGTGACCGGACGTCGAACGATGCGGGGAAAACGTTTGCTAAGAAGCACAGGAAAGCTGCCGATTTTTATTCGGCGGAGTTTCTTCAGCTCAACCACTATTACGCAAAATCGGTCCAGGAACTGAAAGAAAAGACGGAACGAGGCTGGTCCTTTGATAGTTCAATCGACAAATACAGAACTAAGGTGTCGGCGACAATTAAATACATCGAAGACAACGTTGTGGAAGATCGAAGCATGGTGGACTTCATCAGAAACAGCGGAATCACACTAATCTAGTGAACTCTTCCACGGGCGTGGGCTCCAAGAGTTATTCTGAGGAAAGTTCGGATTGGAATGAGTGGTTTGCAAGAGCAAAGTGGCGGAGCCCGATCATCAAACCTGAGCTGTGTATGGGCGGTCGCGGAAAGCAAAGCCGGGACGCTTACGCAATGTCTCGGCGTCGGAAGACAATTCGATCCGGAACCGGTCGCCAAGCTGATCAGTAGAACCCGCGGCATAAAGCGGTTGTTTGAACCGCCGCTCTTCCGCAAAAGGGAGAAGCGTCCTGAACTTGTAATTTCCTGTGGCTTCCGCGCCGAGCCCGCAGTCCTTCAGATCAAATCCGCCTATGGCGGGCGGCCCCTTACAGTCCACCTTCAGCGTCCGCGCATCGAGGGGTATGACCTGGTCTTCGTGTCGCGCCATGATTGGGTGGATGAGTTGGCTGATCGGCCGAACTATCACAAGATGGTGGGGGTACCGCATCAAATCACCTGGGCACGACTTGCGCCGCTGAGAGAAGAGGCGCGCCAGCGATTTTCTCCCGACGGGCGCCCGATCGCGGCGCTCTTTGTTGGGGGATCCAACGGCGCATACCTCTATGACGAGGGCACTCTTGTAAAAATCAAACACGCTGTCCGTCAACTGAGCGATGCGGGCTGGTGCGTTGTGGCCTCTGTCTCACGCAGATCCGAGGACAATACGCAGCAGGCCCTCATGAGCCTGAAAAGCGAGCATGTCTTTGTATGGGATCGGCTGAGCGACAATCCCTATCTGGCCTACATGGCTGCCGCAGATGCCTTCGTTGTGGCGAAGGATTCAATCACGATGCCATGCGAAGCGCTGGCGACTGGTAAGCCAGTCTTCTCGCTGGACCTGACTAACGTTGAAGGTCCGCGGCTCGAAAAATTCGAGCGCTACCACAGGGACCTTCAAAACACCTTGCAACTGACCAGGCCATTTGAAGGCACGATCTATCCCTACACCTACGAGCCACTCGACGAAACGAAACGCATTGCCTCGGTCATCCGAGCCGAAATGAAACAAGATAAATCTTAGCCTCGATACTCATGCTTACTCGCGCCAATGCTCGGCCACCCAGGCCGTCGGGCGTATATAGTGCCGCAGGTACTGAAAGGCTCCTTTATTTTTCCTTTGCTGCGGATCGAAGACACCAGCGACATGTTCGAGTGCCGATTTGCGAGGTCCCTTCGTTCCATATCGTCCCTCGATCGCATGCTGCGGGTGAAGACCTCGCGGGAAGATCACCACGAGCGCGTCTTTGGGGAGACGGGGAGCGAGGAAATAATTGAGAGGGAAAGGCCAGCGGCAATCCTGACGGAAATGGAGAACCCACTTTCGTGGGAAGAACTTTGCGCCGCCGGGCGCATTCCGGCTCACGAAGCGCTGCTCATAGCGATACTCGTCAGCGACGCCCTGCGGGTCGGATCGAAACTTTTCCTGAAGCGGGAGGAGTTTGCCCACGGGGAACCGGAAGAGCGACGTCTGGCCAAGACGCTCAAACGGCGTCGTTTGATTTCTCGTCATCACCACATCCTCGGCTTCGCCGACTTCGAAGAAGGGATCAAGCGACGAGACGATTACTAGGTCAAGGTCGAGAAAAAGCACCGCTCCCTTTAGGTTACCGAGCGTCGGCCCCCAGAGACGCGCCTTCGGCCAGATACCTCGTGTATTGACGGGCATGTTCTCAATATCGAGAGGCGGCAGATCTTCGCACCGGATTTCCGAGTTAAGCCCCACACGGTTGTCGGTGAAACAAGTAAACGTGAAAGGAGGCGTTATGTTGCGCGCAACCATCGCATAGAGTCTGTTGATGAACGGCGCGCCATATTTCGTACCCCAATTGATGCAAATGACCTGCTTTACACCACCGCTTGCCGCCAAAATACTCGAAGTCATAATGCTCGATCCTGTTTTCTATCGGTTTTCTCTTCAGTCTTCGCGCAAATCGGTCGGTTCTTCTATGAACTTTATCTGATTCAACGTGTTCTCACGTATTACTTGCCACTAGGCCGCACGCCAAGTGTGTTCCGGATTTTCTTTCGGTTTAGATGATCGGAGGTTCCGCGTTTCTGCGCGTTGCAGCGAATCACTTGAACGTTTCACAGACTTCGCCACGCACCCCTTCAGGGGTTGACTTGCGATGGCACGTAATCGCCGCCTTTCTGAGGACGCGGGATATACCACTTTCGAAAGAATAGCGCATGGTCTATGCCAACTAAGTCGTAATCGGGAGAGAGGGATGCGCATCATCGTGGTGATTGGGTTAGTCGCCGCCGCAACTCTGGCAGGCTGCTCTTCTGCGAGGGAGATGGCACGGATGAATACCTATAATTTCGAAGGTGAAACAATTGAATTCGAGGGCGACACCTTTCGAGTTTATCGGCACAAATCGGAAAAATCTCTGATGGTTTCGCCGGTCGCGGCCTCTCAGGCCTCGCCCAAATTCGTTGCTCCCTTAACGTTTGATCAAAAGCTGCAGAGCACCGCCGAGAGATATCTTAAGGATCGAGGCGAACGCGAATGTGTAGTCGGGGTCGCGAGATCTCTTGGAAACGAGGTGTATGAGTTCTCGTATAAGTGCAAGTAGAATCTGCGCTGCGAAGTGTCCGAAGGTCGCAAGAGCTGCGCGGGCCGGTGTCTAATCCCGCGGGGTGATTGACTTGCCAATCCGACCGCATCGACGAAAGTGCGCCCCATGATGTTACCTGGTGCCCCAGGCCAACCCCAGGCATGATATGGCGGTCTCGACCTACGTACCGCGCCGCGATCCGCGACGCGCATTTCGACAGCCATGCCTTTTCATGAATGATGACGCGGCGAGATTTTGAGCCCGCGTTGACGACGATATCATCCATGAGACGTAAAACATTCCAGCAACAACACTTTCGGGACGCGGTGCAATACGGTCAAAGTTCGATCGCCATGTCCGCCGCAAATTGTCGGCTTCCTCACTCGAGCTGCGTACTACGGTGCGATGGCCAAAGCCCCGGCTGGACTAAGCCCGCCGCAGCGCCATAGCCGGTAGTTCTGCTGGGTGTCCCAGTCGTAGTAGTAGGCGGCATCCAGGCGTTTTTCTTCGGAAAGCTGCTCGAACACCGTCCGCATGGCCGTCATCGCCCCTTCGCGTTCGCGATCATCGACGGGGCAGCTGCGCGCCGTGTTGGCAATCCCCCATTCCGTCACCCAGCAGGGCCGCCCCCGGTCGGCGGGCGCGCAGAAATCGAGAAGTTTGGTGACGATCAAGGTGATTGCAGCCTTATCCTTGCGCGCCGGATAGATGTGAATGCCATAGGCATCGACGAGCGCGTCCATGCCCCGCGCCTTCAAAAGGGCGATCACCTCGCCCGGGTCCAGCCGCTCCATCCCCTGGCGGTCCGCTTCCTTGGCTCCCATGTCGGAGAGCCCGGCGGAGACGATGATCGCCTTGCTGTTGGCGCTCGCTCTTACGGCGTCGCGGGTGATCTTCAGCGCCTCGACATAGTTGTCGAGCCCCTTCCCGAACGCCTGGGGATCTGTGAGTTCGCCGAGATGTCGCGGCGTCGCTTGGCCCGGCTTCTCGTAGATGGCGAGGTCGCCGTTATAGCCGGCGAGGTTGATCTCGTTTCCGGGTTCTACCGCTTCCAGACGGATGCCAAGGGCATCGATGCGCTGAAGTGCTGACGCCAGGCCGACACGGTAACGATCAAGGTCCAGATCGGACAACCGGTTGATATCCCAGATGCGCCCGAAGCCGGTGCGCGGGCGAACGCTGTCCGGATAATAGCTTTTGTTCGACAGCTGGATTTCGAGCAGGATCCGCAGACCCAGCCGGTTGGCAATCTCCAGCGCGTCGATGCTTTTGTCGACAGGGCGCGACAGCGATAGCCGCACATGCGTGGCGCCGCTGTCGGCGATTTCGCGAAGGATGCGTTCCTGATCCGTGCGCTCCAGCCAAGCAAGATTGAGCCGATTGACGCCGTAGCGCGCAGCCGCAGCCTCGCCCGCGAACGCCGGAGCGCCACGCGAAAGCGCCGCCCAGGAGACCAGGGCGGCAAGGAGCAGCGCCAACGGCGCTGCACGGGTCAGGGGCAGATTAAATGCCAACCTGTTTAAGCGCACTTTGGAAGTTCGCCTCGCATGCCGAATAGCGTTCGGTAACCGCCTGCGCATCGATCTTCGACAGGAAGTTGGCGAGATGCGCCTTCTTGTCCGCCTCACGATTCCAGACGCCCGCCTCGATATAGGGGAAGCCGATGAATTCGAGCATCTCGCGCATACGGTCGTCGACGGCGATCATCAGCGAAGGCGTGCCCGCCTGCATGCCAATGACGCAGCCATGGAAGCGCCTGCCGATGCACAGGTCCCGGGTCGATGACCAGGCGCGCCACTGGTTGGTGTCGAAGAACACCATCAGTTCGTTCTGCCGCTGCCACTTTTCCTGATGCTTGTATTCGGTCTTGCCGGTGATGCGGCCGCTGGAGCGGTCATAGACCGGCGCGTTGTCATCCACGGGAAGGGTGAGGTTATAGGCGACGACTTCGTCCTGGATGACGTAGCTGGCCACGCTCTCCGGCTTCAAGAGCGCGTGGGCATCGACGATGGTGTCGGCGACGCTACCGAGATAGCCGCCGAGCGCGAGCTTCTGTGCCGAGGCAAGGTCTGCGTTGGCAAGCGACGTCAAGGAGTGGCGCATCTCGTTGGGAGCGAAGAAGAGCGAGGGGCAGCCGGTCGGCTTGACGAACTTCATGCCCTCCGCGCGCAGGAACTCCGCGGTGAAATAGCCGCGGGTCAGGAAGAAGCTTTCCTTCTGCTTCAAGACCTCGAGGAACCGCAACGTACCGGCCGGCAGGTTTTCTTTCAGACCTTCACGCTTCTGGATGCCGATGCCCATCACCAGAACCGGCATCTTCAGCTTCTCGAACACATCCGCTTCGAGATCGGCCGAGTATCCCGGACGCAGCAGGTTCGCCGAAGCGAACACGCACATGTCGAATTCCTTGTTCAGGGCATCGTAGACGTCGTTGGCGCCGCGGCTGTTGACCAGATGCCAGAACGGCACATAGGTCACGTCATGACCGCGCAAGGCATAAGCTGCGCCCTCGCCGATCAGGTAGTTGCCGGTGTTGGCGATCTTCTTGACCTGGTCGACCAGATCCTTCTTGCTTCGGATATCGTCGAAGTAGGGTTTGTGATGAACCGTCGCACCGGAAACGCGCGCCACGGTACGCTGGAGGTAGGAAGGGATTCCGGTGAGCAGGATACGCATCGATACACCTGGTTTGTGGACTGGCCCACAGAGTTGAGAAAGAGGGAGGGCGGCACGGGGAAGCGGATCTGCAAACCTCACCGTGCCGCCCGAACATCATGAATTGAGCGCCTCGGATCGAACGCGTCCGAGGCATCACGGTTCAGAGGCCGATGCCGATCTCCCGCAGCACCGTACGGAAATTGCGTTCGCGATCGGAGTAGCGGTCGACCAGTTCCGACGCGTTCAGCCCGGCCAGATGGCTGGCAACGAACTCCGCCCGGTTTTCCGCCTTTTCGAGCTCCTGGACGTCGACCGACGGCAGGCCGGTGAAGCCCAGCATTTCGCGCATGCGGTCGTCGACGGCCACCATCAGGCTCGGCACGCCTGCCTGCATGGCGATGATCGAGCCATGGAAACGACGGCCGAAATTGAAGTCCATGTGCGAGGCCCAGGCGCGCCACATGTTGGTATCGAAGAAGGTGCGCACATCGAAGGGGACCTTCTGGCGCTCAGCGCCCGGAAAAGCCAGTTCGCCGAGCATCTTGCCCGAGCAGGAATCGAAGACCCTGCCATCGGCATCCGGCTCGACCTTCATGTCGAAGTGCAGGAATTCGTCCTGGATGATGTATTGGGGCTTGGCGCCTTCCGGGTTGAGCGCGATCGCATCGACGATGCAATCGTGATTGGCGCCGAGATAGCCCGAGAAGATCGTCTTTGCCTGACCAATCTTGACGTCAGGCAGCTTCTTCATCGAGGCGCGCATGTTGTTCGGCGCGAAGTAGACCGATGGGCAGCCGGTTGGCCGAACGTACTTGAAGCCCTGGTCCTTGAGGTAGCCGGCCGTCTCGTAACCGCGGGTGAGGAAATAGTGCTCGCGGTCCTTAAGAACGTCGAGCAGCCGCTTCGTTCCCTCTGGCAGGCCGGTTTCCAGATCCTTACGGTTCTGGTGGCCGATGCCGAGCATGACGATTGGCATCTTCAGCTTGCTCAAGACATCAGCCTCGGCATCCGCGGAGAGCCCCTTGCGGAGGAGATTGGCGCAGGTGAAGACGCAGATGTCGAAGTTGTTGTTGAACTCGTCGAAGCCGGAGCCGTTCTTGTGGGCGTTGTAAAGATGCCAGAACGGAATCTGCTTGGCATGGGGAGCAATGGCGCGCAAAGCCCCTTCACCGATCAGATAGTTACCGGTGTTGCTGATATTGCGAAGCTCCTGAAGGAACTCGTCCTTGGATTCGGGCTGTTTCTGCCGTTCCGAATAGGAAACCGACAGGCCATTCGCGCCGTTTGCGAGGCGCGTGTAATGACCAGGAATACCCGTCAGGAGGATTCGTGGACGCATGCGTAAGTCCCTTCTCTTTGAAAAGTCGTACGGGTCGATCAGCCTGCAGCTGCGACGCCGGTATTTGATGTGTCTCGCGCCCGGATGACCTTGGCACGCGAAAGCGAGGAATTGTTCACGGCGCCGTCGCACCAGCCGAGGAACTCCGAGAAGGAGTTGGACCAGGCGCGGCGCGCCGCTGTTCTCAGGCAACCTTCCATGATCGGCGCCAGCAGGTTGCGATCGCGCGAAACCTCGGCGATCGCCTTGACCATGTCGCGCACCACCTGGGGATCGGACGAGGCATCGATTAGGATGCCGTCCTCGCGATCGACGATCAGTTCGTCGACGGCGCCAACCGCGGTTGCGATCGGCACGCAGCCGAGCTGTTGGGCTTCGGCGATCATCAGCGGGGCACCTTCCCAGCGCGAAGGCATGATCAGAACATCGGCCCAGCCGAGCGCCTTGATCAGGTCGCGGCTGGCAAAGACCGGTGGGCGCACGTCGACGCCCAGTTCCTTGAGCCGGTCCGTCCAGGAGAACGAGGCATCCGCCAGGATCTCGCCACCGATCGCCCGCGCATCGAACGACACGTGTGCGGCCCGCAGTTCGGCGATCGTCGCGGCCAGGCGGTCGATGCCCTTCTGCTGGTCGAGACGGCCCATGTAGAGCAGCCGCAGCCGGTCGTCCTTGCGCTCGATCCGCCGCACCTGCAGCACGTCTGCAAGCACCTTGGGCGGCACGGAGAAACTTGCGCCGTTGGGAACGGCGAAGATCTTTTCGAGCGGCACGCCGAAGCTGTGCAGGTAGAACTTCAGTTGTTCCGAGCAGGTGAGGAAGGCGTCGTAGCAATGCTCGTGGGCGATGGCTGCAAAGGGCTGGCCGGCGGGGCGCTTGAACGGCGTGTTGTCGACGACGTGCAGATAGCACGCCGTGCGCGTCCCTTCCGAGCGCAGCCGCGCGATCAGCGGATGCATCGCCATCACGTGGTTGTTGATGACGAGATCGAAGCCTGAGAGCTGACCTTTAAGCGCACCCCAATCGACTTCATGATGGTCGGCAATGAAATCCTGGCCGAGGAACGAGCCGGAGCCGCCCCAGGCCGGGATGCCCTGATCCCAGAAGTGAACATAGTCGAAGCTCGAATCGAACTCATCGATCACGTCCATCCGGCTTGTGCCGAGCACGAACAGATGCGTCTCGTAGCCCGCGGCCTTAAGTTCACGCGAGGCGGCGTAGATGACCTTCTCGGCGCCACCAAACGACGCGTTCGGCACGAGAAGTGCGGCAGTCTTCTTACCGGCTTCGCTGTGCCCGAGCGGCAGCACCGGCGAGCCGCCGATTTCCGTTCGCAAGGCCTTGTGCAGGTCGGAATAGGGCATGAGCCGCGCGGGGCGCCAGGTCCAGCGACGGCCGGCCGTGCGGCGAAGCGGACTGGTGGCGATCGCGTTGACGCAGTTGATCATCACCTGTTGCGGCGTGATCAGCGTGCGGCGCGGCAGGGCGCGCGGGAACGGGAAGCGCACATTGAGAACCGCCGAGGTCGGCCATACCTGCTGCGTGCCGATAGAAGCAAACCAGTCGAGCGCATTGTTGCGGATGACGTCGCGCAAGAGCGCCGTCGAAATGAAGATGAGATCCGGTTGGCCGAGATGCTGGGCGCCGGCGTCGAGGAAGGTCGGCTCGATCTTGCGCTGCGTCGCGTCGTTGCCGAGATGAACGAAAACGACGTTGGCTTTCTCACTCAGGCGCTCCAGGTGGCAAAGCACGTTGGGCAGCATGCGCGAGCGCAAAAGCAGATCGATCGTCGCACCGCTGCCGGCCATGACGAAGGGCGGAAAATGCACGTTGTCGGGCTCGCCGGTGCTGGCCCAGAAGGCTGGGATGATGTCGTCGAGGCGCAGCCGCTTCGGTTGCTTCGTCGGATCTGTGAAGAACGAGATCGCCGCGTCTTCGGTGCGCGCGAAGAGATAACGCGGGCACTCCTCATGCTCGAAATCGACGAGCATCGGCCGCTGGAACAGCGCCTTGTGGCGCTTTCTGAGGAAGCTCACGGATGTCGCGCGGTCGCGGTTGGCTTCCTTGAAACGGCTTTCGGCGCGCAGGCGGTATTCGAACGTCGTGTCATGGCAGGGCGTTCCGACAAAGCCGTGCTCGACGCAGGAAAGCCAGAACTCCCAATCCTCAAAACCGTTCTGTCGGTCGTCGTTGAACCGAACGCCTTCCTGGAAGACCTCGATCGAAATCATCGAGCCGGTATCGCAGATGTTGTCCGTGATGCAGTGGACGAGCCGCGAATACTGGTTGCCGTAGTGAGCCCGCCAGCTCACCGAGAAGGTGTCAATGTTGGTATAGACCCAGCCGGCGCCGCTTTCGTGCAGGCGCCGATAGAGGGTCTCGATCGTTCCCGGCAGGACTCGGTTGTCGGCGTCAAGGAAATAGACGGCCTTCGCCTCGGGCAGATTTTCGAGCACGTAGTTGATGGCGCGGTTGCGCGCGCCGCCGGGGCCGGCGTTTCGCCCGAAGACCACATGGATATCAGGGTGGGCCCCGGAATAGAGCAACAGCTGATCGAAGGTTTCCTGCCGCGGGTCGCCGTCGACCGAAACGACGATGGCAATACGGCAGCCCTCGAGGTCCGATGCAAGCGCGGATTCGAGCGCTTCGAGCGCCAGCGCCGCATGGCCATAGAGCGGCATGGCGATCGCAACGAGGTCCCTTGGATCGCTATTGCTGGACATGAGACGCACCACTCGACTGCTTGACCATCCGGAAGCCCGACACCTTGAGCCAAGAGAAATCGACCGAGTCGGTTACGGCGCGGCTGAGGATCATCAGATCCATGGGCTGGCGCACCGGTTCGTCGAGCTGGAAGTTGATGTTGATTGGCTGCTCATTGGTGACCTCGCGCCAGCCGCTGAAGAAGGCGGACGGCTTGACCACCCCCTTGCGAGCCAGTTCCGCCACTTCGGAGCGCGCGTTCGAGCCCGCTGGCGCGAGCAGGAAGCTGACGGCCGCCGGGGCGCCCTTGGGATGATCGACCACAGCGCTTGCGGAGAAGGATATGGTGCCGGGCTCGACAGCGCGACCGACGGCGCCGGCCGATACCCCATTTGCAAGCGGATGGCAGACGACGGCGTGTTCGTGTTCGAGAAAGCGCACGGTCTGGAATTCCGGGACGACCGGCGTCACCGATACGTCAACGATTTGGCTGAGCAGATCGACCGAAAGCCGGTAGTCCTCGATGAAGTGGCCGTCGAGCAGCGCGGTCGGCGCGATCATGTTGGGCATGCGCGTCGGCTTGACGCCGGGCAGGCCGGTGTAGACGCGGAACGCTAGAGGGCGCAGATCAAGGTCGGCGTGTCGGGTCTCGGATCGAGCCGTATAGTGTTCACTGGCGATGGGATAGCCGAGCGAAAGCCCGATCGTTTCACTACCGGTCGTCGAAACGCGAAGCCGCAGTGTCTTCGCGCCACCCCCGCAGGTGCGCGGCAGGGCAAAGAAGTTCCAGCTCGGAACGAGCTGCGAGAATGGAACGACCCACTCTGCAACCCCCTCGCCGCTCTCGACATAGCTCAAGACAACGACCAGTTCGCCGCCGTCCCGCGGGACCGAGTTGAAGTGAAGCCCGATGCCGGCGACGCCATGGCTGGAGACCGGCAGGAGCTGTTCGACAAAGGCATTGGCAATCAGATGGCCGATGCCCTCGTCCTTGGGGTCGACATAGGGGTCGTGCGCAAAGACTTCGGCGACCGGTTCCCAGTTGCGTGCCTGGAACGCATCTTCGAGCGCGCGGTAGTTTTCAAGCAGCGTTTCACGCTCGCGGCGAAGCAGCGCAAGCTCGGATGTGATTGCCGACGAGAACCGGGCAAGCCGCCCGACACCACCATCGACCAGCGCCTGAATGAGCCCAGCGCTTTCGCTGACGGCCTCGGCGCTCAAGCGCTTGATCGGGATATCCGGGACGGTGCCAAGTGCTCGCAGCGAGACGATGCCGTCGGCCAGATCCGCCTCGCCCTCGCTAGAAAAGGCGAGCCCGATCAATGGAAACACGTTTTCGAGGGTCGCATCAGGCCGATCGCCTGCCGGAAGAAAATGAACCAGGTGCTCGATGCCACTGCCCTGGACACTCGCCCTATCGTGATCCGAGGCCAACACCAGCTTTCTCTTCGCCTGCGAATACCTCACGCCAGAAGACACCAACCCTTGCACGCGCCACCCTCAATTCAACCGAATTCTCTCTGTAGTTGAATCCCCCGATCCGAAATAAACCGGCGAATTCAACGACCTAGAGAAAGCATATCAAGGTTATTTGCACTGCACAATAAGTTATATTTGCGTTTCTCGTGAAATAATAGTTCGGGTTTTGAAGTATTATGCAGATGAGACCCGTAATATTTGAGTGGCTCCGGGGGTTCCCATTGCCTTATCCAGCAATGTCATCTGTCGCGCAATGCAATCGCCCAGACGGAACCTTTGCTCGACGGTGCGGCGGGCGGCTGCACGCAAGTCGGAATACTTCTCCGGTTGCTGCAAAGCGCCAGAGATCGCCTCCGCGAGCGCATCCGTATCGAAGAACGGCACGAGCAGGCCGTTGCGGCCGGAGCTCAACACCTCCTGCATCGGCGCAGTGTCCGATCCAATGACGAGAGCGCCGCAGGCCATGGCCTCCAAGACCGACCAGGAAAGCACGAAAGGATAGGTCAGATAGATATGGGCGGTTGAAATCTGGAACAGCTGCTTGAGGACACCATGCGGCACCACGCCTGGAAACAGGAACCGGTCGGCCGGGATATTCAGGGATTGAAGCAGATAGTCCTTCCACGAGCCGCCACCGGGCGGTGGGGCGCCGTAACTGACGCCGTCGCCACCGACGAAAACGAAAAGCGCATCGGGATGGCGCTTCGCGACCTTTGCGGCCGCCTCCAACGCCTGCGGGAAGCCGCGATAGGGCTCGAGATCGCGGGCGACGAAAGTAACGATCGGCGGATCACCCGCCTTTAGCACCCGTCCGTCCGGAAGCTTCAACGATGCCGACGGATCGGGACGGAAGACGCGAGTGTCGACGCCCTCGTGGCAGACGGCGATACGGGCGCGATGCTCCGCCGGATAAAGGCTCCGTTGCCATTGCGTCGGGCTGAAGCCGCCATCGATCGCATCAAGCGTCAGGAGTTGCGCCATGTTGCGCAGCCGCAGTCGCTTACGCGTGTCCTGGTCGGGCTTGTCGTCGGGAGCAAAGCCGATATCGGCCCCTTCGGCGCGGTAGAAAAACTCGCAATAGCCGAGTGCCGGGACATTCGGCAACACATCCTTGACGAAGGTCATACCGCCCCAGCCGATGTGCCCGACGATAACGTCGGGCACCTGCCCCTGGCGGGCCATGGCATCGAAGGTTTCGGCGACCCGGTGACCGATCCGGACATGATGGTCAGGCACACCAAGGTGCCTTGCCATCTGCGAATTGGCCTGCGGGCCGGGTTCTGCTCTGTGGCGAACGACACGCGTTGCCGGAATCCGCTGATCCACGGTTTCCGTCACGAGTGTCACTTCATTTCCGGTCTGCGCCAAATGAGACGCGAGAGCGGCGAACTGGCAGAAGCCGCGCCGGTGTACAAATGCTACGTGCATATTCCCTGCCTATAGCCGTTGAAAGGACAGCCTGTGCGCGGGCATCTCAGATGCCGTAGCGCGTTGCATTCCCCCAAACCAGCTCGAGCCGGTGCAGTGTTTGAAATGCGGTTTCGAGATTGCGCCGGTCCTGCTCGCCGTGGCTGAGGACACGTTCATAGGCGCCAGCCGCCTTGCGTAAGGAATCGCACAATTGCTTGCCCTTCTCCGAAAGCTTGATGCGGGCCGAGCGCCGATCGCGCTGGGAGGCGGCCCTGTCGATATACTCTCCGTCGCCCAACTGCTTCAGGTAGTAGGAAACGTTGGAGCCGACATAGTGGCCACGGTCCAAAAGCTCCGCCACCGACACTTCCGCGTCGCCGATCGCCAGAAGGACCATCGCCTGTGCCGGGCCGATATCGTCGACGCCAAGCTTCGTCAGCTCGGCACGCAACAGGCCGGTAAAGCGCCGGCTGGCCCGCTCCATCATCCGTGCCAACTCGAAGTATGTGACCACGGACGCTTCGCTCTCCTGGTCAATATTGTCATGTTCAGGGGCACTTCCAGCTGCGTCATCCCCGGGGCGGATGGCAACAGCGCCGCCAAAATCTGCGAACGGATAGAGAATCCTTTGATTCATCCCTCTCTCCAACTGAGCATTACTACAATATTCAAAAATTACTTCAAATTTTGAAGCAATTTTTCGCCCCCTTTACTCCCCCCGAATACGACTATCTTGAGCATTCCACCATTATTGTGTCACACTTATCACGGCAACACTGTGATTTAAGTGATAACAAACAAAATAGCTTCCTCAAGACCCCAACGAACTTATCCAGAAAATCGCCACGCGTGACAGCAAACGAGGCAATATGATTAGCAAGAACCAAATTGGGCCAAAGAAGGCGCAAAATGGAGCAAACGATCCGCGGCTGCTTATTTTGAAGGCGCGCCGCGTGTTCGTTTTGGCACTTATTTATGCAGCCGTGCTGAGTGCTTGCATCGGCATATTGCAGCTCTCGACACCACTCTACATGATGCAAGTTCATGACCGCGTTTTGAACAGCCAGAGCATGGACACGCTGACCATGCTGACGATTCTCGTCATCGGCGCACTCGTGATCTACGGCGTACTCGAATACATCAGGGCTTTGACGTTCCAGGCGATGGGTAGTGCGGTCGTGCGCTGGCTGAACCTGCCGGTGCTGACCGCCGCCGTTCAGGCGGCCGCCGATCAAGGGCTGACCCGGGCGACCCAGTCGCTACGGGACCTGGCGGAATTGAGAAGCTTCCTCACAACCTCTGCCGTCAGCGCCCCACTCGATGCCGCCTGGTCGCCGATCTTTCTCGGGGTGCTCTTTGCGCTGCACCCAATGTTCGGCCTTCTTGGCGCCATTTCCATTGCCCTGCTTGTATGCTGTGGATTGCTGACTGATTTGCTGACTCGCCGGCTGATGAAAGAGGCCAATCAAGCCAATATCGAGGCCGTTTCGAAAATTGGTTCAAGCTTGCGCCATGCCGAGGCGATCGAAGCGATGGGTATGCTGCCGGCACTTGCCCGCCGCTGGCGCACCGCACAGCTGCACGCGCTCGACGCGTTGGAAACCAGCGGAAGCCGCAGCAAGGCGATGGCTTCAATCACCCGTTCGCTGCGCTTCATGATCCAGGCGGCAGCCCTTGCAACCGGCTCTATCCTCGTGATGAAACAGGAGATTTCCCCCGGCGCGATGATGGCGACAACCATCCTCGTCGGACGCCTGCTCGCCCCGTTTGATTCGATGATCGAGAACTGGCGTCAGTGGGTGCTCGCCATCGCAAGCTGGCGCCGGATAGAGACTGCGCTGAACCAGGATCTGGCCGTACGCCAGACCATGCCGCAGCCGCGCACGCAGGGCGATCTTGTTGTGGATAAGCTCGTTTACGCGGCGCCCGGCCTCGATGTGCCGATCATCAAGGGCGTTTCCTTCTCGCTCTCGCCCGGCGAAGTTCTCGGCATCGTCGGCCCCTCGGCGGCGGGCAAATCGACACTGGCCCGGCTCCTCGTCGGAATTCAAAAGCCGACCACCGGCGGCGTCTTCCTCGACGGCAACAATGTCTATCTGTGGGAGCGCGCTTCCTTTGGCCAGATGACCGGTTACCTGCCGCAGTCGGTTTCGCTGCTCGAAGGAACCATCCGCGACAACATCTCGCGCATGGAGGAAGGCGAACCCCAAAAAGTGCTCGAGGCGGCTCGGCTTGCTGACGTGCACGACATGATCGGGCGCCTGCCGCTCGGCTACGACACTCCGGTCGGCGATGGCCACCTGACGCTTTCGGGCGGCCAGCGCCAGCGCATCGCTCTTGCCCGCTGCCTTTACGACCATCCTCGCCTGATCGTTCTCGACGAGCCGAACGCCAATCTCGACGCCATCGGCGAGCGCGCATTGATCCGCGCGATCGAGCGGGCGCGCAACGACGGTGCGATCGTCATCATGATCGCCCACCGGCCGACGATCATGCAGGCTGCCGACAAGCTGCTCGTTCTTGAAAACGGGCGCATCACCCAGTTCGGCCCGCGCACCGACGTGGTCGCATCCATGACACCCGGCGAGCCGAGACGGGAAGGCGTATCCGCATGACGAACAAACAGAACCTGCCAGCCTCTCGCGACGCACGCACACTCGTGGCCAAGGACGACCGCGCGAACTTGCCCGCGATCCCCGAGCGGCCCCACCCTCTGCACGGGCTGGATGCGGACGCAGAAGGAAGCGCCACCGCGCCGCTGCGCGGCGTGGTCCTTGCGGGCCTGACGACGATCCTCGTCGCCTTCGGTGGTTTCTTCGGTTGGGCGTTTTCAACGGAACTCAGCAGCGCGTCGGTCGCAAGCGGCACGATCGTGGTCGATTCGAAGCGCAAGACCGTCAGCCACTTCGAAGGCGGCATCCTCGACCGCCTCCTCGTCCAGGAAGGCGATCGCGTCACGCTCGGCCAGCCGCTGGTCAAGCTTGCCGACACCCGCGCCCGATCCGACCTTGAGGCACTGCAAAGCCGGCGCCTTGGGCTGATCGCAAAGCTTGCCCGCCTCAGGGCGGAGCAGACCGAAGCCGCGCAGATAGATTTCCCAGACGAGCTGATGGGCACCGCTGAAACCGCTGCCGACGACGCGGTGAAGGCGGAGACAAACTTCTTCGACCGCCGGCGCGAAGCAAAGGCCGGCCGGCTCGAGGTTCAGGGCAAGACCATCGAAGAGTACTCGGAAAGGGCCAAGTCGCTTGCCGAGCAGATCAGAGCGACCGATCGCCAGATCGAACTGATCACCGAGCAGCGCACCGCGATCGCGACGCTGGTTGCCAAGGAATTTGCCCAGCGCTCCAAGCTGATCGAGATCGATGCCAAGCTCAGCGAACTTGCCGCTTCGCGCGGTGAGCTTGCCGGCAACAAGGCCCAGGCCGAAAAGGCGGAAGCCGGAGCGGAACTCGGGCTGACCGGTATCGAGAACGAATTCCAGTCGGAGATCGCCGGCGAAATCACGACCGCCCGCCTCGAACTTGCAGATGTGGGACAGCGCCTCGTCTCGGCCAAGGACGTCTTGAGCCGCCTCGAAATCCGCTCGCCGCAGACCGGTATCGTCACCAACATTCAGTTGCGCACACCCGGCAGCGCGGTCTCTGCCGGCCAGCCATTGCTCGACATCGTGCCTGAGGACGAGCCGCTTCTGGTCGAGATGCATGTCGGCACCCGAGACATCGACAGTATCGGCATCGGCTCAAAGACGCAAATCCGGCTGACCGCCTACAACCAGCGCTCGCACCTGCCGCTCGATGGCGAAATCAGCTACGTCGCAGCCGACCAATCAGTCGATGAAAAGTCGAACGTCTCCTACTACGTGGCGCGCGCCCGCATTGCGCCGGCGTCGCTCACCGCCAACCCGGACATCCGCCTCTATCCCGGCATGCCTGCGGAAGTGCTGATCGTGCACAAGCCGCGCTCGGCGATCGATTACATGGTTTCGCCGATTGCAGAGAGCCTCAATCGAGCCTTCCGGGAAGACTGATCCAGAAGGCTCCAACACCGCCTGCGCCGGCGAAATTCAATTTCGCCGGCAATTTGTTTCTAAATTTGAATTTATTTCTAAGTAATAACAAATCTATGACCCCTTAGATATCAGGGATAATCATCAAACTGATACAAGATATACATCGTAGGTAGCAGATAATAATACAGTGCAGCTGATTTTATTTCTTTTTTGCTGTTGCCATATGTTTTTTTGCAGTGCAATGTCGCCGCGCTCGCCACCGGTTTGAGACCGAGGATGAGCGCAAGCACAACCAAAATGACGTACGCAACAACTAAGAGGAGTAGCATATGGCCACGTTGGAAGGCGGCGCGTATGATGACGCCCTTTTTGGCTCACGCTTCGACGACTTCATCCACGCTCGCGCGGGTGATGACTTCGTGAACGGAGGCAATGGCGACGACACCATTTTCGGCGACGAAGGTGATGACATGCTGTTCGGCGGTAACGGCAGCGATACCCTGTTCGGCGGCTGGGGTGACGACGTTATCCATGGCGAGAACGGGAACGACGTTCTGTTCGGCGGCCAGGGTGATGACCTGCTTTACGGCGACAACGGGAACGACATTCTCATTGGCGGCGGCGGCAGCGACCTGCTGATGGGCGGCCGCGGCAGCGACATCCTGTTCGGTGGTGCCGACAACGACATCATCAACGGCGGCCAGGGCGACGACGTCATGACCGGCGGGGAAGGCAGCGACGTGTTCGTGTTTGACGGCGGTGGCGGCAACGACGTCATCCTCGACTTCACGCCCGGCGAAGACCTTCTGCAGATTTCGAAGGACATCAACGGCCTCGACATTTCGTCGCCGGAAGATCTGGCATCGCGCGTCACCCAGGTTGGTGGCAATGTGGTCATCGACTTCGGCCATGGCGATACGCTGACGCTCGTCAATGCGGACGCCGACGACATCCAGGCGAACCCGAACCACTACTTCACGATCCATTGAGATTGACTGGCGCGCCCCACTTCCTCCCGTGGGGCGCCCTCCCTTTTCGTCCTTCAGGAGTAGCGCGTGACGGCAGACGACCGTATCAGAAGCTTCGGCCTCGACTTCACAAGCGCCGCAGCTTTCAGGCTCGGCTTCGACGTTGCTGTGCTGATCTGGGACGCACCTTCCGAACTCTCGGCAAAGACAAAATACGCCCTTTCTGCGTCGCGTTCCCTCGTACCTCTCGTCAGCATGGCGCTTCCGCGCGCCCAGGGGGGCCAACGGATCTTCTGGGCGATGCGCCCCGGAAACGACCGCGAACTCGCCGAAATCGCGGCGGACGGCGAGATCTTGCAGACGGTGGTTCTGGAACCGACCGCCAAGCTCCCTTTCCTCGATCTGGCGGCCCAACTTTCCGATCTTCAGCCCGAAGGTCGTCTCAAGTTTCTCAACAATCTGCTCACGGTCTGGCGAAGCGCGTTTCGCCTGTCTCGTGACGAATTCTTTATTGGCCTCGTCGATGACGTGATCCACGCCCTGAACCTTGGGCAGCGCCCCGCAACCATCGCCTGTCAGCTGGCGCATGGACGCTATCTGGCAGAGACGACCGTCAATGCCGAGCTCGGCGAGATCAACGCCATCTATGCGCTCGGCGCCGAGGCAATTTTGCCGCTGCCGCAGCAATTCGCCATAACCGGCCGAACCGAGCGCGGCCAGCGCCGCTGCCATTTCGTTCTTGAATCGCCGCGCGCGCCCCAGGCGCTCTCACTCATCATCATGGGAAAGCGCGGTATCGCCGTGCGCGAGCTTTCGCCGCGCGGTTCCCGATATCCCAACCTCCAGCAATGGTGGCCCGAGCACGGCGCAGCGCCGGGCTTGCGCGAGTTTGTCGTGCGGTCCTTGAGCGAGGTTCCGGAAAGCGGCACGGCCCTTGCGATCGACCTGCAGCTTCGCTCCGCCCTACCGGCAAAGCAGGCGGGCAAGTCCGCACTGCATCCGGGTGCTGAGATCGACCTCGCCCTTGCCATGTCGAAAGGCCTGCTCATCGGCGGATGGACGCGGGACGCGAACGGCGTCCTTGCCGGCATCGACTATCTCCAGGAAGATGGCACGGCCTTGCCGCTCGATGGCAACTGGTATGAATTTCCGGGCTGGGCCCGCGGCGCCGAAGAAGGCTCCAAGACCGACGTGACCGGTTTTGTCAGCTGGCTGCCGATGCGCGATCCGGTTGGTCCCCTTCTCCAGCCGCGATTCCAGTTGCGGCTGGCGTCCGGCGCAGTCAAGCCGCTGGTGCCAAAACCGCAACCCTTCGATCCTGCAACGCAACGCAACCGGATCCTGCGTGCCGTTCCCCCCCAGCACGCTAACGATCAGGCATTCCGCACGATCCTTGCGCCGGCGCTGAAAGACGTGGAACAACGACTGGGCAAGACGATCAGGGTCGACCAGACCAAGGACTTCGGTCCGATGATGGCCGCGCCTCTCGTCTCGATCGTCGTTCCCCTCTACCGCGTGCTCGACTTCCTGCGCTTCCAGCTGTCGGGACTTGCGACCGATCCTTTTGTCGCGGCCAACGCCGAGATCATCTACGTGCTCGATTCCCCGGAGATCCACGACGAGACGGAACACCTGCTCGGTGGCTTCCATCTGCTTCACGGGCTTTCGATGAAGCTCGTGGTGATGAACCGCAACGGCGGCTATGCCCGCGCCTGCAATGCCGGCGCGCGGTTTGCCCGCGGTTCCGTCATTGTCATGCTCAACTCGGACGTCGTTCCCTGCGGGGCCGGCTGGCTGGAAAAGCTTGCGCTGCCGGTGCTGAAGGAAAAGTCGATCGGCGCCGTCGGCCCGAAACTGCTGTTTGAGGACGGCTCGCTGCAGCATGCGGGCCTCTATTTTGCCCGCAACAAGCAGGACATCTGGCTCAATCACCATTTCTACAAGGGCATGCCGGGCGCCTATGCGCCGGCGCAGCAAATGCGGAGCGTCCCGGGCGTCACCGGCGCCTGCCAGGTGATGCGCAAGGAGGTGTGGGACCTCGTCGGCGGCTATGCCGAGGACTTCGTCATTGGCGACTACGAGGACAGCGATCTCTGCCTCAAGATCCGCCAAGCCGGCTTCGACATCGTCTATGAGCCGGCAGCCTGTCTCTATCATCTGGAGCGGCGCTCGATCAGCCGCAGCCAGGATTACACGCGCGGCGTCGCCAGCCAGTACAATGCATGGCTGCATACCGAGCGCTGGAACCAAGACATTACCACCCTGATGCCATCCTACCTCGGCGCCGAAGAGGCGGCAGCGCCGAGCACCCGTAAGCCTGCCGCCAGGAGCGCCGCATGAACCAGCCCGCACTTCGCCACGCAGACAACCTGCAGCCGGCCTGGCAACAGAACGAAGACCGTATCGAAGGCATGCTTCAGACGGTTCTCACCAATCGTTTCCTGCCGCAGCCGGACCAAAACAGCGTCTTCGTCGGAGATGGCAACTACCGGGCTGTCGGCGCGGAGTTTCTCGGCCACTTCATCCGCATGGGCGGATTACAGCCGAAAAGCAGCGTGCTCGACATCGGCAGCGGCATCGGCCGCATGGCCGTTCCGCTGACGCAATATCTCGATAGCGATCACGGGCGCTATGTCGGTATCGACCCGGTGGAAGGCGGCGTCACCTGGTGCCGTCAATGCGTCACGCCGGTCTATCCGAATTTCACCTTCCAGCATGTCGACATCGCCCACGAACTCTACAACCCGTCAGGCAGGATCAACGGCAAGGCGCTGAAGCTGCCCTACCCCGATCGCCAGTTCGACTTCGCCATCATGACGTCGATCGTCACCCATCTGCCGCCGGACGAAGTGCTCGTCTATTTCAGCGAGATCAACCGGATGCTGAAGCCCGGCGGGCGGCTCTTCGTCACCGCCTTCGTGGTCGATAGCATCGCCGCGAAGGATGAACACGGCCGGCGGGATCCCCGTCTTGCCTTCGTTCGCAGCGGCGACGGCCCCTGCTGGTTCGTGCCCGGTCTGCCGCCGCTTGCTGCCGTCGGTTTCGACGACGGCTTCCTCGACCGGGCGCTGGAGCGGGCAGGCTTCACGACGGTCCTGAAATCGCTCGGTCACTGGCGGGGCCAAAGTGCCGGTCACTACCAGGATGTCTTCGTCGCCGAACGCCGGAGTGTGAGCGGATGAAGAAGCGTATTCTGGTCGCCGCGCACAACCATCCGGCGCTTCACCCCGGCGGCACGGAGATTTTCGCGCACGACCTCTTCCGTGCCTATCAGCGGGCCGGTCACGAGGCGCTCTTCCTCGGCGCCACCAACCAGACCCACCGCCAGGTGCGGCCCGGCACAAGCTTTCAGGCGATCGGCCCCGAAGGCGACGAGGTGCTTTTGTGGTCCGGCCATTTCGATCGCTTCTTCATGAGCCAGATCGACCTCTATGGCGTCGTGCCCGACCTTACCGAGCTTTTGCGCGATTTCCGGCCGGATGTGGTTCACATCCACCATCTGCTGCTGCTCGGCGCGGAGTTTCCGCACATCGTCCGCCGCACCCTGCCCGACTGCCGGATCGTGATGACGTTGCACGACTACTATCCGCTTTGCCATCACGATGGGCTGATGGTGCGCACCAGCGGCAAGGAGCTTTGTCACAAGTCGAGCCCCGACCGTTGCCATAGCTGTTTCAAGGACATTCCGCTCGATCGTTTCGTGTTGCGCGAGCAGCATCTGAAAGCGTTGCTCAGAACCGTCGATCGCTTCATCTCGCCGAGCCAGTTTCTGAGGCAACGCTTTATCGACTGGGGTCTTAACGGCGACCAAATCGACGTGATTGCCAATGGCCTACCGCCACGAGACGCGCCGTCGCGCAAGGGCCAGCCGGAGAACGATCGGCCGGTTTTCGGCTATTTCGGCAATCTCAATCCCTGGAAAGGCACGTCCGTGCTTCTCGAGGCTGCGCGGCAGTTGATCGACGAAGGCCTGCGTTTTGAGCTGCGGGTGCACGGGGGCGCCCCCTTCCAGGCCGACAGTTTCAAGGATGAGATCGCCCGCCTCTTCAAGAAGACGGCGCCTTCGGTCCAGCAGCGCGGCGCCTACAGGCGCGAGGACATCGGCGAGCTCATCGCGGCGGTCGATTGCACCATCGTGCCTTCGATCTGGTGGGAGAACGCACCGCTCGTCATCGGCGAGGCCCAGACTCAGCGCAAACCGGTGATCGCCAGCAATATCGGCGGAATGGCCGAAATGGTGCAGGACGGCGTCAACGGCATCACCGTCTCACCAAACGATCCGCGTGCGCTGGCCGCCGCCATGCGCCGCATGGCGGAAAGCCCTGACCTTCGGCGCCGCCTTTCGGCCAATGCGCGCAAGCCCAACGATATCGATACCACTGCCCGGCGCTATCTCACGCTCATCGACGCGATCGAGCCCCGAGAAACCGTCGCCGCCTAGAGGGAAGACCATGTCTGTAGCAGCCGACAAACCGGACGTCGCACCGGAGCAAAACAATGCAAAGCCGCTGAAGGGCCGCGTGGACGCGATCGACCAGGGCCGCGTCTTCGGCTGGGCATTCGACCCGGAAACTCCGGAAAAGCGGCTTGCCATTCGCGTGCTTCTCGACGGCAAGGTGATCGCCGAGGCGCTCGCCGACCGCAACCGGCCCGATCTCAAGCGCAACGGGATTGGCGACGGCAACCACGCGTTTGAAATCGCGTTGCCTGAGATGGCGAGCGCGCGCAGCGGCGAACTCGTCGTGCTTGCGGCGACCGGCAAAGGCGGCGAACTGCCGCTTCGTGTTCCCAAACCCGATGAACAGGCGGCCGAAGCGCTGATTGCAGCACCGCTTGCAAAAGTGCTCGACAAGCTCGACGTGCTGATGGCAGCGCAACGGCAATTGCAGGTCTCGCAGCGTTCCGCCCTGCGGTCGAAAGTTGACGACGGCGATGAAGCCGAAAGCCCCGGGCTTGCGGCAATCAGCGACGATGTCGCGAACCTCCGCGGAGAGATCACCCAACGGTTGACCGATCTCGACGTCCACCTGATGCGGCTCGACGGTGTAATCGCGGGCATGGAAAAGAGCCTCAACGCACTGAAGCAGCGCTCGAACGGCGATTTGAAGCCCGCGTTTCTGCTACTCTTCGTGCTTGCGGGCTTTGCGGCAGGCGCGATCCTTTCCGTCTTCCTTCGGACCTGAGGCGCATCTCATGCCCAGTTCGGAACTCAGCCTTTCCGCAAGCCCAGCACCGCTTGGCCGCATCGCGCGTAGTGGACGGATCATCGCCTGCCCGATCGACGAAACACTGTTGCTCGTTATCGGAACCGGTGGCCCGATGGCCGATCAGTTGCCGGTTGAGATCAATGAAGATGCGTCAAGCCAGGTCATGGCGTCGGTCGTCGGCTGGCGGCTGGCGGCACCCCAGTCTTCCGCCACGCATGGCTTCGCCGCGCTGTTGCCGGTCGAAGGCTCCGAGCCGCTGCCGACTACCCTGCGCTTCGGCAAGGCGGGTAACGGCAAGCGCTATATGGTTGCGCCACGCACTGTTTCGATCGGTGAAGTCACGGCGATGCTGAAGGATTTTGCCGGTCCGCAGTTTGTCCATGTCCTCGGCCGTCTGGTCGACGTGCTGATCAAGCCACCGCATGCCGATCAACGGCTCGCGGCCATTACGACCCTGCTTAAAACGGGAGCGGCGAGCGACGGATATATCGAACTGCTCGGCGAGGGCCATGACGGGACCATCGCCCTGAAAGGATGGGCGCACGACCTGCCCGCCGGCGTCTGCCGGGCGATCGTCAAGAGCGACGATACCGTCCTTGCCGATTGCAACGTCGCCATTTTCCAGCGCAACGACGCGCCTGACGGCTCGGCTGGCTTTGTCGGCCTCCTGTCCGCAAACGACCTGCCCCGAGCGCGCGACATCAAGGGCATATTCTATCGCGGCCGTGGCGCCTGGCGTTATGCCGGGCTCCACGAACGCCGGGTCGTGACAGGTCCGCTCGAGACACCCGGCCATATCCGCGCGATGCTGCTCCAGAGCCAGAGTTCGCCCCAGGTCATGCTTCGCCTGCGCGATGCCGCGAGCGGATATGATGGCACCGAGACGATCTCGAGCCTTCCGGTTCCTGTCCGCCTTGGCGTGGATGCGCTCTACCAGGGTGAGGATGGTGCCTTCCTGATTTCGGGCTGGCTCTTAGACGCGGAGGGCCATGTTGAAAGCGTGCGACTTTGCCGGCAGGGCGGCGGGGCACGGCTGGACGCAGCCTGGACCCGTACCGAACGATCCGACGTCGAAGAGGCCTTCGTCGATCGGCCGGAATTCAAAAGCGCGATTTCCGGCCATCGCCGGTCCCATGGATTTATCAGTCGCGTCGAGTTGCTTGATGGCGAGGCGGAGGGACCAGTTCACCTCGAACTCACCCTCAGAGACGCCCGCCGCGCCTACATGCCACTTTTCCCGGTGCGGCTGCCCGCACGCGCCGCCGCCTTGCGGCTGCTTGGCTCGATCGATCCGACAAGCTGGGCCCTGCCCGACATCATCGACCGGCAGATCGTCCCGTTCCTGACGGCGGCGCGCAACACCGCACCGAGCGTCGAGACAGTCGTCGACATGGGACCGTTCGATCAGGCCGAGGGTACCGCCATCCTTCTTGTCGCCGGAGAAACCGAAACGGATTTCGCACCGCTCCTGGGGCTGCTCGCGCTTGATCCGCAAACGCGCCGGGCCCCGATCGCGCTCGTGCTCCAGGCCGAGCGGTTCCGAAGGCACGCGGTCCACATCCGTCAACTCTCCGAATTCTATCGCCTGCCGCTGCGGCTCGTATCCGTCGAAGGCGCCGGCGATGCATGCGACCTGGCGCAAGCGGCCGCTGCGAGCACGAACAGCGACGCCGTCATCCTGCTTTCCGCGTCGCTGACGCCGGCCAATACGGGGTGGTATCAGGCACTCGTTGCCGCTTACGAGGCAAACACGGGAAGCATCATTTCGCCGACCCTTGCCTACGAGGATCACTCTATCCGCTGGGCCGGCAGCACGTCGCTCGATCGCCCCGACCATCTTCAATCGAGCCGCTACGCCGGCTACCCTGTTGGCGCCGTCAATCGCCTCAAGCTGACGCGGGTCGCAGCCGCATCGCTCGATTGCTGCATCCTGCCGCGTGAAGCGCTGATGGAGGACGCAGGTCTGTCGCCGACCTATCTCGGCGCAGCGCTGAAGGGCCTCGATCTCGCCCTTCGCCTCAGCGGCAAGGGCTACGAAGCCTACTGGCTTCCTTCCCTGCAGATGGTCGGATCGGACGACGTGCCCGGAGCGGGCTCCGCCGCCACCGCCCGGTTCGTGGAGCGTGTCGACCGGACGCTCTTCCGCGCCCGATGGATGCCCGCCTCCGAAACCGCCCAAACATTCTTCGAGGAGACTGACGCATGAGCGAAAAACTCCGCGTACTTGTGGTTTCCCATGGCCACCCGACCCATTCGCTTGGCGGGGCGGAAATTGCTTCGCATGGTCTTCACAAGGCGCTGAACGGCCTGTCGGGTGTGGAATCGATCTACCTCGCCCGCGTCGGCAATCCGGTTCCGCGCCATGGCGCTTCCGCGCTGATGAGCCTGCGTCTCGCCATGGACGAAGTGCTCTACCACGCCGAAGACTTCGACCATTTCTTCCTCTCCAACGGCGATACGGACGCGATCCGCCGTGACCTCTTGCGCTTCGTCGGCGATATCAAGCCGGACATCGTTCACTTCCATCATATCCTCGGCTTCGGCCTGGAAGCGCTCTACGCCGTTCGTGATGCCCTGCCCAAGGCGCGCATCATCGTAACGTTCCACGAATATCTGCCGATCTGCCACAATCACGGGCAAATGGTGAAACGCCCCTCGGGCCAGCTTTGCAACGGCGCTTCACCGATCAGTTGCCACACGTGCTTCCCTGAAATCCAGGTGTCGCGCTTCGTTCGCCGCGAGCAGTTCGTGCGCGGCATGCTTAATCTCGCCGATGCTTTCATCGCGCCCAGCGCCTTTCTCGCCAACCGCTATGTCGAATGGGGGCTCGAAGCTGCAAAGATCTTCGTGATCGAAAACGGCATCGTCATGGGCGACAAGGCGCCAGCCCGCGAACTGGCGTCGCCGACGGCCCGACGCAACCGCTTTGCCTATTTCGGGCAGATGACACCGTTCAAGGGCGTTCACGTGCTGATCGACGCGGTATCGCGCGTGCCCGACGACATCTGGGGCGATGATTCCTCATTGATGATCTTCGGCGGCAACCTCGAGCGTCAGCCGAAGGACTATCAGGAGAAGGTGGCGAAACTGATCGAGGAGGCCGGTCGCCGCGTCCGCTTCTACGGCGCCTACCAGAACCAGGACATGCCAAGGCTGATGCGCTCGGTCGACTGGGTGGTGATGCCCTCCGTCTGGTGGGAGAACTCCCCTGTCGTTATCCAGGAAGCGCTGCATCACGGCCGGCCGATCCTGTGTTCAGACATCGGCGGCATGGCCGAAAAGGTTCGCGACCGGCTGGACGGCTATCACTTCCGCGCCGGCAGCGCCCAGGATCTGGCCGACCGCCTGATCGACGTCTTGGGCGCGCCACGGGCATGGGACAATCTGCGTGCGACACTTCGGCGACCGACGAGCCATGTCGATTGCGCGCGGGAACATGTGGCGCTCTATCGGAAAATGCTCAAGGGCGAGCAACCGGCCCTGCCGAGCGCGGCAGTGGCCTGAGGTAAGCCCGAAGCCCACACTGCTTAGCCAGATCGCGAAGCACGGCCAAGAGCGCCCTGGGCTTCGGCTACGTTCGAAGCCGCGGCGCCCGACCCTTTTTCGTTGCCCCACCAATGATGAAAGTGATGAACCGGCCCATGCCCATGGCCGATGGTCAGGCCATCGGCCGCCACCAGCGCGGCATGCAAGTAGGCCTTGGCTGCCACAACCGCATCCTCAATCGGCATACCCTTGGCAAGCCCCGAGGCGATTGCTGCCGAGAGAGTGCACCCGGTGCCATGATCATTGCTGGTTTCGATCCGTGGCCGCGACAGGTTGAGGACACTCTCCCCGCTATAGAAAATATCGATCGCGTCCTTGCCCTTGGCATGACCGCCCTTCATCAGCACCGAACGCGCACCGAGCTTCAGAAGCATCTCTGCCTGACGCGCGACCTCGGCTTCGGATTCGGCGATCGCGCGTCCGGTCAATAGCGCCGCCTCGGGCAGGTTCGGCGTCAGAATGAGCGCCAGCGGCAACAACTCCTCCTTGAGAGTCGCGATCGCGTCCGGCCGCATCAAATGATCGCCCGAGGTCGCCACCATCACCGGATCGATGACAGCCTGCCGGTCGTACCGCTTCAGACCGGCCGCAATCACCCCGATCGTCTCGCGCCGCGAGACCATGCCGATCTTCACCGCATCGACGGCGAGATCGGAAAACACAGCATCGATCTGTGCCGTAACGACAGTCGGGGAGATATCTTCCACCGCAGATACCCCGCGGGTATTCTGCGCGGTGACCGCGGTGATCACACTGGCGCCATAAACGCCCAGCGCCGAGAACGTCTTGAGGTCCGCCTGAATACCAGCCCCGCCGCCGGAATCCGAGCCTGCGATGGTAACGGCGATCGCGGTCATCGGCCCACCTGCATGAGGCTTGAGCCTTTTCGGTTTGAGTCAAGAACAGACACGAGCAAAGCAACCTCCCGGACATGGACGGAGATCCGGTCGACAAGCGCAAAGACGGCTGGTGAGCAGAAGCACCCTCGCCGTTCCTACGCCGGTATGATCCGGATCAGGTTCAAGGGTCTGGCTCACCGCCATCTCAGCACAGTCAATGTGCGCCCCTCGGCACGAGGGATGCTAGGGCAGCGTAGGGGGGGTGTCAAACGTCGAACCACTGTGACAAATAGCTCAGAAAATGATTTGCTAAGCGAAGGTCCCTTTGGCCCTGGAGCTTAAGGGGCCTTCCGTCTGAGCGTTCGACTTCACAGACGGAGGTATTGATGACACAGGCTGGGGAAATTCCATAGTTCCTTCACTGCGCGAATCTGAGCTCCCTTCAAAGTTGGCTCATATCTCTCTTCCACGCTTTGCGTCTGTGATAGTGGGATCAAGCACCGTCAACGGCACATCGCGGGCCCGATCTCTTGAAACGAACGCCGACGCCTGCCACGACTATTCGCCTCGGTCTCAATTCCCGCCTTCGCCAACGCCGTGACGCTGCGTGCACAATCCGTCGTCAGCTTCTCTTTCAAGGTCGGCCATAGTTTAGTGTGAAACGCTTGCTGCTTCGCGAGGTCTGCCCAGCTCCAGTCCAACATCGTTCGCGCTCCATGGCAGGCAAAATTTCCATTCTTTGCGACCTTAGTGCTAGTCGGAAATTGGCTTCTTAAATCGTACCCCTGGCCCGCCGCCATTTTCGGGGATGAAATCGATTCCTGCGTCTTCGAGCACTCGCTGCACGCGTTCAAGCGTTGACGCTCGCAACCGCTCTCCCCGCTACTGGGCGGCATGATCATTCTCGGCATCGTGTCAGGCAGCGCGTCTGCTGAGCGGTCAGGCGTCGTCTGCAATGTTGCCGCTGCGGAGGCTGCTTCGGCTGCAGCGGAAGCTGCCGCCACGGCGCTTCAACTGTCCGCCGAGTTTACCCAGATCGATTATACGTATGACCGGGCTGGTTCAGAGCTGGCTCGGTTTGTCTGAACAGTTTCGGGCGTTTTGCTAAGTGGATTTCCGCCTCGATTATGCTGCCGCCATCATCGGTGTCAGCGCGTTGAAGTAAGCCTGATCCGGCGTCTGCCGGTCAAG
>NZ_JACVBF010000027.1:0-56241 GCF_014852195.1 Ensifer sp. ENS08 | reverse complement strand
TTCCACTTCGGCCCAGGCCACCTGGCCGATCGTTTCCTCGTTGGCCGGGTCGATGACGGGAATGGTCTTGCCGGAACGCGCCGGCCGCCAGGCGCCGTCGATATGAAGCAGGATGTCTGGGTAGTGAACCATGGGAAACCCTTTACTGAATGAAGTTCGCCGCTTTGAGCGCGATGCCGTAGGATCAGGTCAATGGGGAACAGGTCGCCTGGCCAGGCGACCTTGAGATCTGGAGATGGGGACGTGGCCGCCCCGTTGCAAGGCGGCAACCCTATTCGGGGCGAACTGAAGACGCTCCGCTCGCAGACGTCAACCCCCTGGCTACCTTCTCGAACTCGTCTGCGTATTGCTAGCCCGATCAGGGGAGCGCCGATGTGGCCTGCGGCTGACCGCCGAAGTGGGCAATCATGAGCCTGCACAGGCTTTCCATTGCGGGTCCGCGGACCCGATCGATCCGGCGGATCGTGTAGAGGGGGAGAAGCGGGCCGGGGAGACCGTTGCGGGCCGCGAGTGGCACCTCGCAGAGCCGCCCTTCACCAAGATCTGCCGCGACCAGCCATAGCGGCAGATGACCCCACCCGGCCCCGGCAAGAATGAGGGCGTGTTTGGTCGCAAGGTCGCTGACCCTCAGCGTTTGCTGCGAGAAGACTGCGTAGCTCACCGCCTGCGCATCGGCTGCAGGATCCGCAACGACGATCTGCAGATGGTCGGCAAGGTCGACCGTCGTCAGGCCAACGGTTCCGTCGCGGGGTGCGGCCAGGGGATGACCGCCGGCGCATACCGGAACCATGCCCGGAAAGGCTGCGACCGCCTCGCTGGCGATATGTGCGTCCGTTTCCTGTGCCGCCGTCAGGCCGAGGTCGCAGTCGCCGTCGAGCACCAGGCTCAACGCCATCGTCATCGGCGCCGTCACAAGCTCCACCCGCACGCCGGGATGGGCGCGGGTAAAATCGCTGATGACCCGTGCAATATCCGGCAGAGGAAGCAGCGGGTCGAGCGCCACGCGCAGCGCCGATTCCATGCCCTGATTGAAGCCGTTCGCCTTGGCCCGCAGCGCGTCGGCCTTTATCAGCAAGGTCCTGGCTTCTGCAAGCAGGGTCGCTCCGGCCTTCGTCAATTCGGGGCGGTGCTGGGAGCGGTCGAACAGCGGCAGGCGCAGTTCCGTTTCGAGGTTCAGGATGGCGCTGCTGAGGCCGGATTGGGCACGCCCGAGCGCGCGCGCTGCCGCCCGGAACGAACCGTGGTCGACGACGGCGACGAATACGCGCAACTGGTCGAGCGTCAAGGCATCCAGCATGATCGGCCATCCCGATCAAAGTGATCGATATTTGAGCAATTACATTGATCATTTGAATTGGGCAATGCTCCGCCCACGGGTTAAGGGAGCAGGCAATGGAACGGCCGATCATCAATCACACCTCCGACACGCGGGAGGCATGCGACTGTGATCGCATCACCGTCCGTATCTTCGCCTCTTCCGTCCCGTGCAACGTCGATGAAGCTTCTATCGCCGGCCGGCCGCCGGACGAGGCTTTCCTGCTGCTAGGGCCTGGCGTGGATCCGGTATTTCGCACCCACGTTTCCGGATCTGTCGCCCAGGCTCTAGCGGTCGGGTACCGCACCGTTGGGAGCACGCCGTGATGCCGCGCATGCGCCCCATTCCCGCAATCGGCCAAGCTCGTGGCGTATCGTCACCTGATGCCCGCGATGTCAGTGCCGTTCTCGCGCTCGTCGCCCGGGTCGAAGAGACCCAATGGCTCCGGGACGTCGACGGTTTCGTCTCGTTGCTGGCGCCACAGGCCGTATGGACAACCGCATTCGGGCGCCAAATCGTCGGTGCGCCGGCAATCCATGCCTTCACCGCCGCCGTACTCCCGAACCTGTTTCGCGATTTTCAGGCGCTCTACGACGTCGAGCGCATCACCTTCCTGCATGCGGATGTCGTCGCGGTGAACGTGCGGCAAATTCCTGTCGATGCCGAAGGCAACCGCCGGCCGGGCGAGGACGAGGGGCGGCCGCTCTATATTCTTCGACGCCACGATGGCGCCTGGAGGATCGTTGTCGCCCAGAACACCACGCACCAGAACGAAAAGATCGCCGCCCAGCAGCGGGCGGTGGATGAAGCAACCAGCGGCGAGACCCAAGCACATGAATGAAAGATCTGCCGGCCACGCCACCTTCGTCATTCGCCGCAGCTACGCCGCAACACCGGCGACCGTTTTCCATGCCTTTGCGGATCCCGCCACCAAACGACGCTGGTTCTTCGAAGGGGAGGGGTGGACGGTCGACGAATTCACCTCGTCTTTCGAGGTCGGCGGCCGCGAGCACAGCCGCTTCCGCTTCGGAAACGGCCCGGTCATGTGCAACGACACGATCTATCTTGAGATCGTTGCGAATAAGCGCATCGTCTTCTCCTACACGATGACCGTGGCGGGAAGGCCGATTTCGGCTTCTCTCGGAACCCTCGAATTTTCCGCTGACGGCGAGGGAACGCGCCTCAACTACACCGAGCAGGCCGCCTTCCTCGATCGTCTCAACGAGCCGGGCGAACGTGAGGTTGGGTTTCGCGAATTGTTTCAGGCGCTTGCCGACGAAGTCGAGCGCGCGCCGGCCGATGCCTGACGGACGGAGGAACCGTCACCACTGAAGCGATGGCCGTCAAAACCTGATGAACGACACCCGAAGATGAACAATTTTTAATTGTTTTTCAGAGTGTTGCGCCATTGAAGCGGCCACATTTAGGCCCAGCTTCCGATAGTCGGCACCACCTATCGCCGCGTGCCGACAGCAAGGTCTGCGGAGGCGCCGATGCTCAGCCGATCAAGTGTCACGTGTCGTATCGCCGTCGTTCTTCTCGCAATCGCGGCCGTCGGGTTCGTGGTGGCGCGCAAGCCCGTGCCGAGCGAAGCGAAATTGCCAGCCAACGCGGCCGTCAGTACCAAGCGTGGCGCCGTGTCCGTGCAGACGGCGACAGTGACGCTTAAAGATGTTCCCGTTGTCGTCCATGCCCTGGGCAACGTGCAGGCCCCCGATACCGTGGAAGTGGGCGCGCGCATTGCGAGCCAGATCACGGCCATCCACATCAAGGACGGGCAGATGGTCAAGGCGGGCGACCTGCTGTTCACGCTCGACGACCGCACGATAAAGGCCGGGCTTGCCCGTGACCAGGCGATCGTCGCCAAGGATACCGCGCAGCTTGCCGACGCCAACACGGAACTCGAGCGTGCCAAAACCTTGCGCGACGACAAGACCGGCACCCAGCAAAGCTATGACACCGCTCTCTCGCTTCAGCAGGCGGCGCAGGGGACTCTGGATGCCGATCGCGCCACCGTGGATGCCGATCAGGTCGCGCTGAGCCTGACCGAGATCACCGCGCCGATCGGTGGACGCCTGGGCGCCGTGCAGGTCGCGCTCGGAGATCTTGTCGGCCAATCGGGCGCGACATCGAACAATCTGGTGACGATCACGGCGATCGACCCGATCGACGTTACGTTCCGCCTGCCGGAAGAGCGCTTGCAGACGTTCAAGGATCTGATTGACCGCGGGACGCCTCCACTGGTTCGTGCCAGGTCGAGCGGCACGCAAACAGTGATCGGCGAAGGCGTACTCGATTTCATCGATTCTGCCGTCGATACCGCATCCGGCACCATCGCCATGCGCGCGACCTTCCCCAATACCGCTCAGAAGCTCTGGCCGGGCCAGTTCGTGGATGTCGATATCGATCAGGCGCAACTGCATCAGGCGCCTGTTATCCCGAGCGTTGCGGTCCAGCCCGGGCAGGACGGCCCGTTCGTCTTTGATGTGAAGGATGACAACACGGTCGAGACCCGCGCCGTGTCCGTGCTGGCCGACGACGGCAAGGAGGCCGCCATCGGCACGGGCCTTGCCGCCGGTGACCGGGTCATCATCGAAGGACAGGCGCGGCTGAAGTCGGGTGATGTCGTTGTCGCTGCAGGCGCGGCCGATCTGGCCGCGGATTAGGATTTGCCATCATTCGGGAGTGCGTGAAATGCCGCTGTCCGAGTTCAGTATCCGCCGCCCGATCGCGACCATATTGTTATCGGTCGCGCTCATCCTGGCAGGCGTTTTCAGCTATCTCGTCCTGCCGATAGCCGCGCTTCCGCGAACGGATTTCCCGGTCATCAACGTTTCTGCCTCGTTGCCCGGCGCCTCGCCCGAGACCATGTCGACGTCGGTCGCCATTCCACTGATCAAGCAGTTCGCCACCATCGCCGGGATCGACACGATCTCGACGACGAATGCACTCGGCTCGACATCGATTTCAATCGAGTTCGTGCTCGGGCGCAACATCGATGCCGCCGCCGCCGACGTGCAGGCAGCTATCACCAGGACGCTCAGGCTGCTGCCACAGGACATGCCGGCGCCGCCAAGTTACCGGAAGGTCAACCCGGCGGATGCACCGGTTTTGCTCCTGGCGCTGAAGAGCAGCACCGTGCCGCTCACCACCCTCGACGCCATCGCGCAGCAGGTGATTTCGCCCACGCTTTCGGTGCTCGACGGGGTGGCGGAAGTGTCCATCTTCGGCAGCCAGCAATATGCCGTGCGCATTCAGATGCATCCTGACGCGCTTGCCGCGCGCGGCATTTCCGTCGACCAGTTGAGGACGGCGGTTGCGGCGGCGAACGACAATTCGCCTCTCGGCACCGCGCAGACCAGCGATCGTCAGGCGGCGATCGTTGCGAACACGCAGCGCATGAATGCCGCCAGTTTCGCGGATATCATCGTCAAAAGCGTCGACGGCAAGCCCGTGCGGCTCGGTGACGTCGCGACGGTGATCGATTCCGTTGCCAACAACCAGACGGCAAGCTGGCACGACGGTTCGCGGGCGATCATCCTGGCCATCCAGCGGCAGCCGGATGCAAATACTGTTGAAGTCGTCGACCGGGTGCAGGCGCTTCTGCCGTCGCTTCGCCAGTCGCTTCCGGCCGCAGCCTCGATCGAAACGCTCAGCGACCGGTCCATGTCGATCCGCGGGGCGGTGCACGACGTCCAGTTCACCCTGATCCTCACCGTCGGCCTCGTGATCCTCGTCATCTTCGCCTTCGTTCGCCGCCTCTGGGCGACGCTTATTCCGGCGCTTGCCGTTCCGATCTCGATCATCGCCACCTTCGCGGCGATGTATCCACTTGGCTTTTCGATCGACAATATCTCGCTGATGGCGCTCACGCTTTCCGTCGGGCTGGTGGTGGATGACGCCATCGTCATGCTGGAAAATATCGTGCGGCACATGGAAGAGGACGGCATCGATGCCTTCTCGGCGGCGCTCATCGGTTCGCGTGAGATCGGCTTTACGATCATCGCGATTTCGCTGTCGCTCGTCGCGGTCTTCATTCCCGTCTTGCTGATGGGCGGCGTGATCGGCCGCATTCTCAACGAATTTGCGATCGTCGTCACCGTTGCCATCCTCGCTTCCGCCTTCGTTTCCCTTACCCTGACGCCGATGCTTGCAGCGCGGCTTCCGGCGAGGGCGGATGGAGCAGAGAAAGCGCGCTGGCTGCGGCAGCTGGATCTTGTATTCGAACGAGGTTTCGACGGGCTTCTGCGCGCCTATGAGCGGCTGCTATCGCTCTGCATAAAGGCGCGCGCGCTGGTGTTTCTGCTTTTCCTGTTTACCGTCGCGATCACGGGCTACCAGATCGCCACGATCCCGAAGGGGTTCTTCCCGCAGGAGGACATCGGCCAGTTGCAGGTTACGACCCAAGCACGCCAGGACATTTCCTTCGCCGCCATGTCGAAGCTCCAGTCCAATGTGGAGGCGGTGTTTGCCAGTTCGCCCTACGTGGACCATGTGGCAAGCACGATCGGCTCGGGCGGCGCGTCGAGCGCGCTCAACTCCGGTCGGCTGTTCGTCGAGCTAAAGCCCAAGACCGAGCGTCCGCCGCTTGAAACCGTCCTTGCGGATTTGCGCCGGAAGCTGGCGGCGATCCCCGGTATCCAGGCCTTCATGTCGCCGGTCCAGAACCTCTCGGTCGGATCGCGCGCGTCGGCCAGCCAGTACCAGCTGGTGCTCCAGAGCCTCGATCAGCCGTTGATGAACGAATGGGCGCAGAAGCTCCATGATGCGATGAGCGCGGATCGGACCTTCTTTACCGACGTCAACAGCGACCTTCAGATCAACGCTCCACAAACACGCCTCGTGGTCGACCTCGACAAGGCGGCAACGCTCGGGGTCAACGCGAGCGAACTGCGCACCACGCTCTATGGCAGTTTCGGTACCGAGCAGATCTCGACGATCTACACGGCGGGCGACAGCTACGAAGTGATCCTGGAACTCGATCCCTCGATGCAATGGTCAGCCGACAAGTTCGACGAACTGCGTGTCGGCAGTGCCAATGGCGGCCTTGTTCCGCTCGGGGCCTTCGCCCGGGTCGAGACCGTATCCGGACCGCTCACCATCAACCAGCTCGGCCAGCTGCCAGCGGTCACGCTTTCCTTCAACCTGCCGGCCAAGGTCGCCCTCGGTGACGCCCTTGCGGAGATCGACCGCCTCAAGGCAGAAATCGGCATGCCGTCTGAGGTGACGACCCGCAATTACGGCACCACGCAGTTATTCGAAGACGCCGCCGCCAACCAGGGTCTGCTGGTGCTGGCGGCGATCGTCACGATCTACCTCGTGCTCGGTATTCTCTATGAAAGCCTGATCCATCCATTGACCGTGCTTTCCGGTCTCCCGTCAGCCATATCCGGGGCGTTGCTTGCCATCCATTTCGGCGGTTTCGACCTCTCGATCATCGCTATTGTCGGCGTGCTAATGCTGATCGGTATCGTCAAGAAGAACGCCATCATGATGATCGACGTTGCGCTGACGCTGCAGCGCGCCGGTTCGCCGGCCGCCGAGGCCATCCATAAGGCTTGTGTCATGCGCTTCCGCCCGATCATGATGACCTCGGTTGCTGCGATCATGAGCACGCTGCCGATTGCGATCGGCAGCGGCGCCAGCGCAGAACTGCGCCAGCCGCTTGGGGTCGCCGTCGTCGGCGGCCTGCTGGTGTCGCAGCTTGTGACCCTCTTCGTGACCCCGGTCATCTATCTGTACATGGAAGATTTCATGCGGGTCGCTTCCCGCCTGGTTCGCCAGGGGCTGCAGATCACCAGGGGCGAACGACCGACTGCGGTCGACGATCAGCCGGGACACGGATAGCCCGGCGTTCCGGGATCACGCTACCCTCAGGCGGATGAGGCGGATGTGAAGACCGCAAGCTGCGCATCGAAGGCGCGCTTGTAGGCCGGCCGCGCCTTGCCGCGCGCGACGTAGGCGGAGAGGTTGGGATACGCGTCGAGCAAGCCTGAGTTTTCCAGCCTGCGCAGCACCGTCACCATCAGCAGGTCGCCGGCACTGAAGGCGCCATCGAGCCAGTCGGCCTCCGCGAGCCGCCTGGACAATTGGGCGAGCCGAACTCGGATACGATCTTCGAGCATCAGCAGGCGCTCCTGATACCAGTCCTTGTCCCGCTCCACGTAGGTGCTCGCTTCACGCTCGAGGATCGGCGGCTCCACGGTGTTAAGCGAGGCAAACATCCAAGTGATCGCCCGTGCGCGGGCATCGGCGTCACTTGGAAGCAGGCCGGCATGACGCTCCGCGACATGAAACACGATGGCACCGGTTTCGAACAGGGCAAGGTCGCCGTCCTGATAGGTAGGGATCTGCCCGAACGGCTGAAGCGCGATGTGCGCAGGTTCCTTCATCGTCTTGAAGGTAACGAGGCGAACCTCGTAGGGCTGCCCCACTTCTTCGAGCGCCCAGCGAACGCGCATGTCGCGTGCGAGACCTCGGCCGCGATCGGGCGATTTTTCAAAGGCGGTAATCGTGATCGTCATCTTATCCTCCACGGCTTGCCTGTCCTGAAGACGATTGGCCGAGCGGGATGCCGACATTCATTTTCGCCGCTCGGCGCCGGAAGCGGAAACCGCGATGATGCTGGCAGATAAAGTGATCTCTTCCTCGGTCGGAGAACAGCCGGCTCGCTTCAAAAAGACGTACTGCTCGTCGAGACTAGCCCGAATGGACAGCTTGCTCCAACAGCCGTGGCGAAGTATAAAAGTGTCATAAACGTTATTGTCGAGCGCAATGGAAGTTGATGCCGGCAATTGCGTATCGCTTTCGCCTTTTGACCATGGATGTACTGGCAGAAGCCTTGAGAGCGAAAAAGAAAAGAAGGCCGGAGCCAGCGCGCTCCGGCCTTTTTTGCTGTCTGCTTATCGCTGCGATGCGCAATCCTATTGGCGCGGGCTTGCACCTTTAGCGGTCACGCATTGTTCCTGCTCCACGAGGGCTAATCCAGGGGTAGGTTTCCCCGTTTCGTCCTGTGGATGTTCGCGCCCCGTTCGCGACGGAGGGTCTAGGTGCTGCGATGCCGTGCCATCAGCTTTGCCTGAAGCACGACCACGACGAGCAGGAAGGCGCCGCGGATAACGGACTGCCAGTAGGCGGAAAGCGAGATCCAGCCGAGGCCGTTTTCGAAGTTCAGGATGTTGAAGACCATGGCAAGCAGCAGCGCGCCGGCAAGCGTCGCACCAACTGAGCCGGAACCGCCGGTCAACAGCGTACCGCCGACGACGACGGAAGCGATCGCGAAGAGTTCCCAGCCCACGCCTTCCGTCGGTTGCCCCGCGCCGAACTGGGAAGCGAGGATGACGCCGGCAAGACCGGCGAGCGTGCCCGAGGCGAGATAGACGCCGGCAAGCGCGCGCTCCACCTTCAGGCCCATCAGGCCAGCCGTCGCC
This sequence comes from Ensifer sp. ENS08, assembly GCF_014852195.1. Classification (NCBI taxonomy): domain Bacteria; kingdom Pseudomonadati; phylum Pseudomonadota; class Alphaproteobacteria; order Hyphomicrobiales; family Rhizobiaceae; genus Ensifer; species Ensifer sp. ENS08. Next base: position 47,496 of record NZ_JACVBF010000027.1, on the reverse strand, counting down.
TCGCCGTCACCGATCGCCAGGATATGCCGTCCGATCGAGAGCTTTTGCAGCACGAGCCAGCCGAACACATAGGCCGCAAGCGCGATCCAGGCGGGAATGGGGAAGCCCAAAAAATCGTCCTGCCCGATCACCGTGAAACCGGTGTCATAGGAGACTGAGACAGACTGGTTGTCCGCTAACAAAAGGCCGGTGCCATAGGCGGCGAGCATCGTCGCGAGTGTGGCGATGAAGGGCTGGATCCGCATCTTCGTAATGATGAAGCCGTTGAGCGCGCCGACGGCAAGGCCTGCCGCCATGCCGCCCGCAAGCCCCGCCGCCCAATGATAGGGGGATAACAGGGCTGCCACCACGCTTGCCATCGCCGCCGTGCCGCCGACCGACAGGTCGATGCCGCCGGTGATGATGACAAAGGCCATGCCGAGCGCGATCAGCGCGAACATCGAGTTGTAGCGCAGGAAGCTCAGGATGTTATAGGGCGACAGGAAGTTTTCATAGCGCAGCGCCCCGAAGAGGATGAGACCGGCAAGCGCCAGGATGACGCCGAACCGGGCAAGGTCGCCGGAGTTCTTGACCAGGAAGAGGCGGAGGATCGGTTGCATCGTGGTTGCCTCTAATGTTTGCTGGCGCGCTGCTGGATGAAGACGGCGGTGACAATCAGCCCGGCCTTGACGATGAGCGCTGCCGCATCCGGAACGCCATTGGCAAGCAGCGTGTAACGCACCAGCTGGATCACGAGCGCGCCGAGTACCGTGCCGACGATGTTGGCCCGTCCGCCCGTCAGTAGCGTCCCGCCGACAGCAACCGCGGCGATAGCATCGAGCTCCATGCCGAGGCCGACAAGGTTGGCATCGCTTGCAGAGTTGCGGGCAACGACGATGAGACCGGCCACACCGGCAAGCGCGCCGCTTATCATGTAGACGAAGAGCTTGACCCGTTTCACCGGTATGCCGGTCAGGCGGGCGGCCTTCTCGTTGCCACCGACGGCGATGATCTGTCGGCCGATGACGGTGTAGCGGATCATCGCGAAAGCCGCTGCGACGATGACGATCATCAGCAGGACCTGGGCCGGAACGCCGGCGATGCGACCGAGTGCGATGAACTGGAAGCCTTCATTCTTGAAGACCTGCAGGTTGCCGTTGGTCATCACCTGGGCGATGCCACGGCCGGCGATGAACAGCACAAGCGTGGCGATGATCGGCTGGATCGAAAAGCGGGTGACGAGGAAACCGTTGAAGAGGCCGAAGAGGGCAGCGGCGGCGATCGGCAAGAGGAAGGCAAGAGCCACCGCGAGCGCCATGTTTTCCACCGGCCAGAACTGGCCCATGAAGATCATCGGCGCCAGTGCGCCGGCAATTGCCATCAACGAACCGACGGAGAGGTCGATGCCGCCGGTGGCAATAACGAGCGTCATTCCGGTCGCGACGATGACGATTGTCGCAACCTGGGTGAGGTTCACGTTCAGCGTCTGCAAGGACAGGAAGTTCGGCGTGACGGCGACGTTGAAGAGGATCAGCGCCAGGAAGGCGACGAAGGTGCCGTAGCGGCTGGCGAGCGTCAAAAGCCTGTTTCCGGACGAAAGGGTTCCCGACGGCTGCGGGGCAGGGGTCTCGATCGTCGTCATGTCATTCTTCCTGGTGGGCTTCCTGGTGGACTTCCTGGTGGGCCATGGCGGCAAGCAGCGCCGTCTCGCTCAAGTCCTTGCGCGACAGCGTCGCGACGGAAGTACCGTCGCTCAGGACCGTCACGCGGTCGGCGGCGGCAAGCAGTTCTTCGAGTTCAGACGAAATCATCAGCACGCTCAAACCCTCGTCGGCGAGACTGCGCAGGAGTTTGAGGATTTCCGATTTGGCGCCGATGTCGATGCCGCGCGTCGGCTCATCTACGATGAGGACCCGCGGGTCTGTGGCAAGCCAGCGGGCGAGCAGCACCTTCTGTTGGTTGCCGCCGGAAAGCTCCTTGATCGGCTGATCGGGGGAGGCACATTTGACGCCAAGCGCCCGGATGTAGCGGCTGACGATCTCATCCTGGCGCGCGCGGTCGACGATACCGGCTTTCTTCAGCTTTGGCAGCAAGGCGAGCGTCATGTTTTCGCGGATGCTCATGTCGGGCACGATGCCATCGATCTTCCGGTCCTCGGACACGAGGCCGATCCCATCAGCGATCGCATCCGCCGGTTCGCGATAGCTGCGTCCCTGTCCCTCCATGCGGATCGTGCCGCGCTCCATCCTATCGGCGCCGAAGATCAGGCGCGCCGTTTCGGTGCGGCCGGAGCCGAGCAGTCCGGCAAGGCCGGAGATCTCGCCCTCTCGCACAGCAAGGCTGACGTCGCGCACGCGCACGCCGGCGCCCGCCTTGTCGAGTTCGAGGCGGACGGGCCGCACCGGCGCGTCCTTCTCCGGTGCCATGGCCTGAAAGGCGGCAAGCTCCTTGCCGAGCATGTGGCGCACCAGCGCCATTTTCGGCATGTCCGCCATCGGGCTTTTGGCGACCGTCTGACCATCGCGCATGATCGTCACGCGGTCGCAGATCTCATAGAGTTCGTCGAGCCGGTGGCCGATGAAGATGACGGCGACGCCGGAGCGTTTCAGTGTGCGGATCGTATCGAAGAGGATGGCGACCTCGCGCTCGTCGAGCGAGGACGTCGGTTCGTCCATGATGACGAGCCGGGCGCTCTGCGTCACCGCGCGGGCGATCGCCACCATCTGCCGTGTCGCCGCATCGAAATGCGCGACGGGACGGTCGACGTCGATCGTCAGGTTGAAGGTTTTGAGCACCGCTTCGGCCCCGCGCCGCATGGCGGAATAATCGATCATGCCGAACCGCTTCGGCTCGCGGGAGAGGTAGATGTTCTCCGCCACCGAGCGCTGCGGGGCGAGATTGATTTCCTGGTAGATCGTTGCGATCCCGGCGGCCTGCGCCTCAGCCGGCATCGAGAAATCGACATCCCGACCGTCGTAGGCGATGCTGCCTTCGTCCCGGCGATAGACGCCGGTCAGGATCTTGATGAGCGTCGACTTGCCGGCGCCGTTCTGGCCGACAAGCGCCATGACCTCCGCCGGTTCGACCTCGAGCGAGGCGGATTTCAGTGCCGGCACGCCGGCGAACGCTTTGGAAATGCCCTGCATGGACAGAAGCATGGGTCTCCTCCCTATCTTCGCCATCCGCCGCCCCATTTGGGGGTGGGCGTCATCAGCCTACACTTGAACGGGCTGAAGGTCATGCTGCCGTCAAAAAGACGGCCGAGACGGTTGCGCCGTCCCGGCCGTGGAGGCTCGGGAGATTGGATCAATAGGCGTTGGCGAGTTCGGCGGCCGCGTTGGAGGCGTCGTAGAACTTGTCGTCGTTGATGATCATCGGGTCGATCTTTTCGCCCTTGGCGTAGCGCATCATCGTCTCAAACGCCTTCGGCCCGAAGCGCGGGTTGCACTCGACGACGGCTGCGATCTTGCCGTCGACAACCGCCTGCACGGCCTCCTTGCCGCCATCGATCGATAGCACCAGGACGTCCTTGCCCGGCACCTTGCCGGCCGCTTCGAGTGCCGCGATCGCGCCGATCGCCATTTCGTCGTTGTGGGCGTAGATCACGTCCGCATCAGGATGGGCCTGGAGCAGGGCTTCTGCCACCTGGCGCCCTTTGTCACGGGCGAAATCGCCGGTCTGTGAGGCGACGATCTCGAAACCGCCGGCCGCTTTGATCGCCTCGTCAAAGCCCTTCTTGCGGTCGTTGGCGGGCGACGACCCGGTCGTGCCTTCGAGCTCGATGATCTTCGACTTGCCGTTGGCGTTCTTTACCAGCCATTCGGCAACGCGCTTGCCTTCTTCGACGAAGTTCGAGCCGATGAAGGTCAGATAGTCCTCGCCGGCCTTGGCCAACGACGGATCGACCGAGCGATCGAGCAGGATCACTGGAATGCCCGCCTTTTTCGCGGCCATGACGGCGGGGATCAGCGGCTTTTCTTCGCGCGGCGCGAGAAAGATCACATCGACGCCTTGAGCGATCATCGAGTTGACGTCGGCGACCTGCTTGGCGGCGGAACCGGCGGCATCCGTATAGACGAGCTGGAAGCCGAGCTTTTCCGCTTCGGCCTTCATGCTGTTCGTCTGGGCGATGCGCCAGGGATTGTTGGATTCGGTCTGCGCGAAGCCGACCTTGTATTTGTCCTTCTGCTCGAGCTTCGGCACTTCGGCGATCGCGACACCCGCAAGGGCGAGCGCGCCGACGGCCGTTGCCGCCAGCATGAAGGTACGACGGGAAATCGTGGTCATAATCGGGTTCTCCTCCCAGATTGGCCGGTGCTCCTCTACCGGACGTGAGCGTTTTTGCGCTTCACATCTCCAAATCTTGCGCTAATAATATTAGCAGTCAAGGCCAAAATTTATGAGCACTTGCAAAAGCCCGCGTGCGGTGCAATGCACGCTCAACTGCATGTTTCCTTTAATCGTCTCCGATTGAAGGGGAAAAACATGCAGAAATTCAAAGTGCTACAGCGACCTTTGCACGTCTCCTAGACGCGCGGTGCTGTAGGGTAGGGGAGCACACATGGCCAAGGGAAACGGGCGAAATCTGGAGAAAAAGGGGGAAGGACGCCCAACCATGACGGATGTCGCCAGGATAGCCGGCGTTTCCCAGTCAAGCGTTTCCCTGGTGCTGAACGAGATGTCGGGCTCGCGCATCTCGCCCGAAACGCAGCAGAAGGTGCGCGAGGCTGCTCATAAAATCGGTTATAAACTGCCAGCGACCCGAGGTCCGGTTGCAGCGGCGCCGGCGGTAGAGAAGGACACAATCGCCTTCATCGTCGATGAAATCTCCACCAGCCCGCACCCGGTCGTCAGCCTCGATGGCATTCGCGATTATGCTTTCGAGCAAGGCATGCTGGTCTCGGCGCATGTCACCCGCTCGAATCCGGAACTCGAGGAAGCGGTTCTGCGGTCGGTCCTGCGGGACCCCTCCATCGCCGGCGTCATTTACGCGACGATCTTCACCCGCAAAGTTGCCGTTCCCGAGGCGTTGGCGCCGCTGCCGACCGTGCTTCTCAATTGTTACTGCGAGCCGCGCCAGCATGTGGCGATCGTGCCGGGCGAGGTCGCCGGCGGTTTCGCCGCCACGGCGCATCTGACGGCGCTCGGCCACAAGCGCATCGGCTTCATCAACGGCGAGTGCTGGATGGACGCCGCCATGGATAGGCTAAAAGGCTACAAGCAGGCGCTTGCCTCAGCCGACATCGCTTTCGACGAGACGCTGGTGCGCGATGGCGACTGGCTGCCGCTCCGCGGCTACGAGGCCGGGCTGGACCTGCTCTCCATGCCCAACCCGCCGACAGCCATTTTCTGCGGCAATGACCTGATGGCGATCGGCGTCATGGAGGCGGCGCAGGAGAAGGGCTTGCGGGTTCCCACCGATCTCTCGGTGATGGGCTATGACGACCAGGAACTGGCGCGCTACACCCATCCGCCGCTCTCGACCCTCGTGCTGCCGAACTACGAAATGGGCCAGAAGGCGGCTGAACTCCTGATCGACATGGCGATCCACGGAAAACACATGCGGCCGATGACGATAAAAGTCGACGGACCGCTGGTGATTCGCGATACCACCGCTCTCCTGTCCGCAGCCAGAGCTTCAAAGAGCGCTCGATAAACGCCGTCAGCAGCGCTCCCTCCCTTGCCCCGCCGCGGCGCGCGCGGGGCCGTGACGCCGACGCCGGTAATCTAGATACTTCGGATCCCTTGCTCAGCGTGTGTCATTAGCACGACCGCCATCAAAACGCTCGTTTGTACACAACGGTTACGTGTGTTATCCGGCCGCGGTGATTTTCGGCGGTCCGTGAGTCTGCGTCCAGCAGACTGCAATCGCGGTATTGGGATTGGTTATTGATGTTTGAGAAGGAAGCCTACTGGGTTTCGTGGTTGCGCTGGCATCTCTATCGAAAGCGCAGGGGCAAGCAGGGAGATGCCTTCAAAGGTGCCCTGCTGAAAATGCGGACGGCCGTGCGCAGACTGCCAAGGGGTGCACTGGTGCTTGATTGCGGCGCCAACGTGGGTGATGTCAGCGGCTATTTCCTGGCCAAGGGAATGAAGGTAATTGCGTTTGAGCCGGACCCGACTGCACTTGCGGTCCTCAAAGCGCGCTTCCCGAACGAGCCGCGACTAGTCATCGAGCAGAAGGCTGTCGGGGCGGCCGCCGGCTTTGCGCCATTCTATCAGACCGAGGCGCTTGCCGATGGCAACATCAAGGAGACGATTGCCTCCTCCTTGATGCGTCGCGACGTTCACACGACGGCACCCGTTGCTCAGGTGGAGATCGCCAACCTGGCTGAATACATTCGTGGTTTGCCGGAGCGCGTGCGCATCCTCAAACTCGACATTGAAGGTTACGAGGCTGAAGTCCTCGAAGCCCTGCTCGCGGAACGCCTCGAGCGTCAGATCGACTTGATCCTGGTGGAAACCCATGAATTCTTCTCGGAAGAGTTAGCCGCCCGGATCGGTGCGCTGCGCTTGCGGATCGAACGGGAGAAGATCACGAACGTCTGCCTGGATTGGCACTAGAGCAGGCGGATCGTCGCTCTCACCTGGTTGCGCTTGGGTACTTGGTGGCGATCTTGCCACATCCATGGCACCCGGGAGGCAGGTGCTTCCGGTCGAAGTCCCGCGCGAACGTCGAGTCTTAGTATGAGGGGCGGAGGGCAGTAGAGGCTTGCTTCTCGTCGTCAGTCACTCGCCAACTAAGGCGCGCTGGATTGCTCAGCATAGGTTCATCGTCGCGCTAGACCAGCCGTGACGCCCCACCAAGAAACCGTGTTATCTGCTTCTAGCAGAAATCGAGATATACTGAGCATCGTCATGTGGCCGCTACCGTGGCAATACATTGAAGGGACGCGCGGTGACCCCGGCGACGGCGTGTCACTCGTTCGAGAGCAGTCAACCGCGCAACTAACCGTTCGGAGCGAGAAGGGCAATCGCGCCGGAGCGAAGCGCTTCGATCAAGTACTGAGCGATGGCATGGGTCTATCGATTTATTTGAGACGGGCAGCGGCCTGATCTGTCCGCGCGCAAGCTCCTAGCGCACGTGCTTGTACACCGTCGTTCGCGACAATCTCAGAATGCGCGCCGTCTTTGCGATGTTCTGGCCGGTGATATGATAGGTCGACCGTATTTCGCTGCATTTGCTTCGGTCCAGGGGGCGCGAGTGACACCTGTCGCAAGTGTCGTCGGCGTGCCTCCCACCCACTCCGCTGTCGTCGAAGGAGTCTTCGTCAAGGTAGTCCATGCGCCGCCGCACGAGGGCGCGTTGGAGTGTGGTCTTCAGTTCACGTATGTTGCCTGGCCAGGAGTGGGCGGCGAGACGGGCGATCGCCGCATCCGTGATCGGCGTGTCTGGAGCGAATCCTTGCATCAGGTGCCGGACTACGCCGGCGAAGTCGCTGCGGTCCTTGAGCGCCGGAAGACTGACGCTGAAGGCGTTGAGACGGTAGTAGAGATCGGCGCGGAACTCCCTGGCCGCCACCATTTCCTGCAGATTTCGATTTGTGGCAGACACGATCTGGACGTCGACCTTTCCGATCTTATGTCCCCCTACGGATCGCACTTCCATGCTGTCCAGGAAGCGCAGAAGCGACGTCTGCGCTGCCAACGGGATGTCGGCAACCTCGTCAAGGAACAGCGTTCCCTTGTCGGCGGCGCGGGCAAGGCCCGGCGAGCCCTCGGTGCGTGCGTTTGTAAACGCGCCACGCTCGTGGCCGAAGATCTCGGCTATGAACAGGTTTTCCGGTAGGGCACCGCAGTTCACAGCGACAAACTCGCCCTTGCGCCCACTCAAGGTATGGACGTGGCGGGCCATCAGGTCCTTTCCGGTGCCCGTCTCGCCCGTGATGTGGACGGGCATGCGCAGCTTTGCCGCGTCGGCGACGTCGGCAATCGACCGATTTACCTTCGGATCGTCGCACACAAAGTCAGGCGCTCCCGCTCGCGGCAGAAGGGCAGGTGAGGCAAGTAGCGGGCTGGAAGGCATGACCGCTTTGCGCAGTCCGATCTGGCGGCAGACCATGAACACGCCGCTTCCGGCTTTGTCGCGGATCCGAATGGCGCCACCGCCGAGGAGCTCGTCCATCGCCGCTCCGAATCCAGCTTCGAACAGATCGTCGAAGCGACTGCCGATCATTGCAGGCAACCCGGTCAGCAGTGCGCGCCCCGGCCGATTTAGCGAGATCACAAGTCCGTCCCGGCTGACAGACAGCAGGCCGGCGGACAACGTATCGAGATATTCGACACGCGGGTGGAAGGCGAAAATGAAGCTTTCCGAACATTCCTGGTAGATCAGTCCATTTTCGATCTGGGCGGCCGCCATCCGTACGAGCGCGTGGGTGTGCTCCTGACGGGCCTCATGGGCACAGGAAGCGTCGAGCAGGCCGAGAATCTCACCGCGGGAATTGAGAATCGGCGCTGCCATGCAGCTCAAGTGGCCGTGACAGGCGAAGTAGTGCTCGCGGCCATAAATCGCGACGGGCTTGTGGTTCGCCGCAGCAAGGCCCAACGCGTTCGTCCCGCGCAGCCCTTCGTCCCAGAGGCTTCCGGGAATGATCGATCTTCCGGCGGAACTGTCGGCGAAGTGAGCGTCGCTGATGGTATCGAGCACCACGCCGCCAGCATCAGCGAGGGCGATCATGAAATTGGATCCCGCAATCTGGGAATGGAGGAGCTGCATCTCGGCCAGCGCCAGTCTGCGCAGCGCTGCATTGTGCTCGCGCCGTTCGTTAACCCGCGCGAACGGAACGACGCAGCTTTGCGGCTCCGCATTCGGGTCCAATCCCAGATCACGGCATCGCTGCCAACTGTCGGCCACGAGAGAAGGCAGGCCGCCAAGCGGCAGGCGGCCACCAACCTCCAGTGCGCTGCGGGCGCGCTCGATCCCTGAAAGATGCATGGCTCCTCCTCATGCGCTCATCCCGGCCCAAAATGCGTCGCGCGCGCTGCCATTGCAATAGACAGAAACTGAACACTTTCGAATGTACAGGCGTTCAACCAGTTCACACTCCGGACATGCGTAGTTTCGGTTAAATACCTGAAAGACATAGATAAATAAATCTGGCACAGCCCTTGCTACCGTCACCGCCGAACGCGGACTTGTTGTCCCGCGGAACGAGGAGTGACAGGCATGAAGGCACAGGTGCTGACCCAATACGACGACTATCTGAAAGCAGACCAGTGGGTCTCGCTGCAGGATGTACCCGATCCCAAGATCACCAAGTCCAGCGACGTCATCGTCCGGATCGGAGGCGCAGGGGTCTGCAGGACGGACCTTCACATCATCGAAGGCGTTTGGCGCCCACACATGGATCCCTCCGGCAACAGCCTGCTACCGCTCATCATGGGGCACGAGAATGCGGGCTGGGTCGAGGCGGTCGGCAAGGAAGTGGAGGGCATCAAGGTCGGGGATCCGGTCATCGTCCACCCGAAGATCTCCGGCGGCAGCTGCCTCGCCTGCCGACGCGGCTTCGACATGCACGGGCCTGGAAAGTTTCCCGGGCTCGACTGCAATGGCGGCTATTCCGAGTACCTCTGCACCTCTGAGCGAAACATCGTGCCGCTGCCGAAGACGTTGGCACCGAAGGAAGTCGCTCCCTATGCCGACGCGGGTTTGACTGCCTACCGGGCGGTGAAGAAGGCGACCCGCCACCTGCTGCCGGGTGAGAGTTGCGTCGTCATTGGCGCGGGCGGCCTTGGCCACATCGGCATCCAGTGCCTGAAGGCGATGTGCGCGGCAGACGTGATCGTGGTGGACATTTCCGACGCGTCACTCGCGCTTGCGGGGAAGATCGGGGCCGACAAGCTCGTCAAGGCCGACGGCAACGAGGTCGAGGCCGTGCTTGAGCTGACGGACGGGCAGGGCGCCGAGGCGGTCATCGACTTCGTCGGCGAAAAGGGCACCACCCTGAAGGGGCTCGCCATGACCCGTCCGATGGGCAGCTACTACGTTGTCGGGTACGGCGAGGACATTCGCGTGCCGACCGTCGACCTGGTCATCACCGAGAAGAACATCGTCGGCAACCTCGTGGGCACGTGGGCCGAACTCACCGAGCTGATGGCGCTTGCAGACCGCGGTCTCGTGGATCTCACGACCGTGGAGTACCGCCTGGCCGACGCCAACCAAGCCCTTCGGGATCTCCGTGATGGAAAGATCCACGGCCGCGCCGTCCTGATCCCATGAAGAACGATCGGGAGGCGTCAGCAGGGCCCTCCCGAGCGAACCAACCCAACCAAAACCAACTCGGGCAACCTGTGGGAGGAGACCACACATGAAACTGAAGAACTTCCTCTATGCGTCGGCTTGCGCTCTCGCGACGACAGTCGCATCTGGCGCTCAAGCGGCGGAGATCGACTACAGCCAGTTCGGCGATTACGCAAAGTACGGCAAAGCCAAGGATGTCCCCGGCGCGTGCTCATACGAGGCGATCGACAAGAAGGACTATTCCGGGCGCACCCTGAAGGTCATCAGTCACGCGGTTCCGGTGATCGGAGAGCCGACCGACCTGCACGCCAGGCAGTTCGAGGCGCTGACCGGGGCCAAGGTGGATGTCGTCCATATCCCCTTCGGTGATCTCTATCAGCGCATCATGATTCCGTTCCAAACGGGGCAGGCGGCGTACGACGTTCTGTTCTACCCTTCGCTGTGGATCGGGGACCTTCATAGCTTCCTCGCCCCCGTTCCCGACACTTACAAGGAACTCAGCGGCCTCGATGACGTAACCACCAACTACAAGGACGTCGCGACCTGGGGCGCCGAAATGGTGCAGTATCCGGTCGACGGCGACCGTCACTACATGAAGTACCGCTCGGATATCTTCGACAATCCGGAGATGCAGGTCAAATACAAGGCCGAGACCGGGCAGGACCTCAAAGTCCCGGAAACCTGGGAGGAATACAACGCGATTGCGAAGTTCTTCTCGGGCTGGGATTGGGCCGGCGACGGCCAGCCGCATTTCGGAAGCGCTGAAGTGACGAAGCGCGACGACCTGATGTTCTCGGCCTTCATCAGCCGTGCGGCCGCGTATGCGAAAAACCCTAACGTGAAAGGCGGCTTCTTCTTTGATCTCGAGACGATGGAACCGCAGGTCAACAATCCGGGCTGGGTGAAGGCCCTGGAAATGTTCATCGACGCGCAGAAGGCCTTCCCGCCGGGGGGCGCGAACTTCGGGCTGGGCGATGAGATCTTCTCGTTCGGCGGCGGCCAGACTCTGATGAGTTACTCCTGGGATGATGCCTTCGTGCAGGCTCAGGAAAAGGACAGCCCGATCCGCAACAAGGTCGCGGCAGCCCCGCTTCCCGGTGCCAACGAAGTCTGGAACCGCACGACGAAGACCTGGGACAAGTTCGAAGTGCCGAACGCGCCGCCATACGTCACCTGGGGCTGGACCTCCGCGGTCGCAAAGGCGTCGAAGAACCAGGACATGGCGTTCGACTATCTCTGCTTCTTCTCGAATGAAGCCAACACCACCCTCGACCTGCAGATCGGCCGCTTCGGGGTTAACCCGTACCGCAGGACGCACTTCGACCCGCAATTCTGGCAGGACAAGCTCGGCTGGGACCGGAAGGTGGCGGAAACCTACGTGCTCACCCTCAGCGGCATGGATGAAAGCACCAACCGAGTCTTTGACCTGCGCGTCCCCGGCGTGAACCAGTTCATGTCGACACTCGCCAACGGAGTGGCCGAAGCCATGGCCGGGCAGAAGAGCCCGCAGGAAGCGCTCGACGGCGTGGCTGCCCAGTGGACCGAGATCGTCGCCAAGGTCGGAGCGGACAAGGTTCGTGCGGCCTATGCGAACGTTGTTGAACTCGAGGACCGGGGACGCTGAGGCAATCGCTTAAGCGACGCAACAGACGGGGCGGCCCGCCGTTCCGTCTGTCCTTCAAACGTTCGATATCACATGGGGACAAGGCGCATCATGGGTCACACCGGGTTTCGCTTCTACAAACTATCTTTCCTGCTGCCGGGGCAACTCGTGCTCCTGGCAATCATCCTCTTTCCGCTGCTGTTCACCCTCCGCGTCTCGCTGTCGGGCTGGGACGCGATCTCGCCCGGACTTGGTTGGACCGGGCTGGCGAACTACGCAGCCCTTCTTGGCGACACGCGGTTCTGGGAGGCGATGCTGCGCTTGTCGGGTATGGCCGTCGGCTCCGTTCTGATCCAGTACACGCTCGGATTCGCGCTTGCACTGCTGGTCTGGCGCGAGATCGCCCTGCGCCGCTTCTTCCGGGTCCTGTTCCTCATCCCGATGATGACGACTCCCGTGATCATGTCGGTGATCTGGCGCACCATCTTTCATGAATCGCTTGGCCCGGCCAACGACCTGCTCGGCGCGATCGGACTTGGTCCTTATCCATGGCTCACCTCCGCGAACTTCGCGATGGCGGCGGTCATGATCGTCGAGATCTGGCAATGGACGCCGTTCATGTTCCTGCTGCTGCTTGCGGGCCTCCTGAGCCTGCCGCGGGAGCAGTTTCTGGCTGCAGCCATCGACGGAGCGGGTCCGATCCGGACGTTCTTCAACGTGACCTTTCCTCTGCTGGTTCCGGTGTCCATCGGAGCGATCGTGATCCGGCTGATCGAGGCGTCGAAGATCATGGAGACCGTCTACGTGCTGACCTCCGGTGGACCGGGAACCGCGACGGAAACCGCTGGCTACTACATCTACATCAAAGGACTGCGCGATTTCGAGATCGGGTACGCGGCATCCCTTTCCATCACCTACCTGGTGATCATGATCGTGCTGCTGACGATCGTCGCCAAGCTCCTGGTTCGCACATTCATCGGAAGGAGCGCCTGATGCTCAAGATCCTCAAATACCTCGCCGTGGCGTTCTGGAGCGCCTTCGTTGTCGCGCCTCTGCTGTGGGCGATGACCACGAGCTTCAAGTCGGCAAACGGAGTGACAAGCGGTCCGACCTATCTTCCTTTTGTCGGATATGAGCCTTCGCTCGGCGGCTGGCGCAGTCTCTTCGGCGGTGCTGGGGGCATCGACATCGCGAAGCCCTACCTCGACAGCCTGATCGTGACTGGAAGCGCCAGCTTCATTTCGATCGTGCTCGGGACACTTGCGGCCTACGGGCTGTCCCGGTTCGACTACCGGGCTGGCATCGTGAAGAACACGGACATCATCTTCTTCTTCGTCTCCCAGCGCATCATGCCGCCGATCGTGCTGGCGATTCCATTCTTCCTTATGCTCCAGTTTCTCGGGCTACTCGACACCAAGGCAGGGCTGATCCTCGTCTACGTTGCGCTGCTTCTGCCCATAGCGGTTTGGATCATGGTCGATTTCTTTGACGGGGTCCCTCGCCAGATAGACGAGATGGCCATGCTCGACGGCTGCACGCCATTCCAGGCCTTCTGGCGCGTCGTATTGCCGAACTCCGGAGCCGGAATCCTGGTCGCGGGAATGTTCTGCCTCATCTTCGGCTGGAACGACTTCTTCTTCGCCTTCACGCTGACTTTCACCGACACGCAGCTCCTGCCGGTCGCCGTCGTTTCGTTGAATTCATCGGTGACGCCATGGTGGAGCCTTTCCGCTTCCGCCCTCGTGTCCGTCGCCCCGCTCATCCTTATCGCCGTTTTCGCCGAGCGCCTCCTGTCGCGCGGCACGCTTTCCGGCGCGATCCGGTAGGAGACAATATGACCCTTGTTCTCGATAAACTTGGCCTTGCCCGCAATGGCGAGGTCCACCTCGATGGCGTGTCAGCCTCGTTTGAGCGTGGCAGCCTGACCACAGTGCTTGGACGCACCCTGGCGGGCAAGACGACGTTGCTGAGGGCGATCGCCGGACTTCAGCCGATCGACAGCGGCAGAATGGAGCGTCAGGGCTGCGAGTTCGGCTTGTTGCCGCCGTGGCGGCGCGATGTGGCCATGGTCTACCAGCAGTTCATCAACTATCCGCATCTCTCGGTTTTCGACAATGTTGCTTTTCCACTGCGGAAGCGAGGTGTCCCGGATGCCGAAGCGCGCAGTCGCACGGAGACCGCTCTCGGCATGGTTGGGCTTTCGGATTTCAGAGCGCGAGCGCCGACTGCGCTGTCGGGTGGGCAGCAGCAACGCGTCGCTCTCGCTCGAGCGCTCGTACGTCGCGCCGACATCCTCCTTCTGGACGAGCCACTGGTCAATCTTGACTACAAGCTACGCGAGCAGTTGCGAGAGGAGTTTCGCGGTCTGCTCACGAGCCAGAGCGACGGCATCGTGATCTACAACACGACCGAACCCGCAGAGGCGATGATGCTGGGCGACCGCATCGTCGTGATGCACCACGGCCGGATCTTGCAGGCGGGAACGCCAAAGGAAGTGTTCGAACGCCCGGCAAATGTGGCCGTGGCCGGGATCGTCAACGATCCGCCAATGACGATCCTGCAGGGAAAACTTGAAGATGTCCGTGTAACCTTCGGGAATAACGTCGATTTCCTGGTGCCGAGACATCTGGATGGTTTGACCCGCGGCCCCTACCGCTTTGGTATCCGTGCGACGGAGATCGCGCCCAGTGAAACCGGAGGGGTGATCGGACGAGTGGAATTCTCGGAGGTTTCCGGATCGGAGACGTTCGTGCACGTGGTGACACCGCTGGGCGAGGCTGTGATGCAACTTCAAGGAGTTCATCATGTGCTCACTGGTTCCGAGATGCGCCTGTCCTTCAGCCCTGAACGGCTATTCGCCTTTAATACCGACGGAGAGGGCGAACTGCTCCGGGCTCCCACGACAGGAGAATACTGATGGTTGCTATCCATCTTGATCGGATCGGGCATACATACGGGACGTCCGCCGCATACGCGCTGGAAAAGACTGATATTCACTTCGAGAATGGCAAGACGTATGCGCTCCTGGGTCCGTCCGGCTGCGGCAAGACGACGATGCTGAACATCATATCCGGGCTGCTGACCCCTTCCGACGGTCGGGTGTTGCTGGGAGGTCGGGACGTGACCCGCGTCAGGACAGCAGACCGCGACATCGCGCAGGTCTTCCAGTTTCCCGTTGTCTACCAGTCGAAGACCGTTTTTGAGAACCTCGCGTTTCCGCTTCAGTGTCGGGGCTGGGAACGAGGCCGGATCGCTCGCAAGGTGAACGAAATCGCCGAACTTCTTGATCTCACTGCGCGTCTCGATCAGTCGGCTCGGAGGCTCACCGCTGGCGAGAAACAGTTGATTTCACTGGGGCGCGGACTTGTGCGCGACGACGTCGCGGCGCTTCTCATGGACGAGCCACTCACCGTCATCGACCCCCACATGAAGTTCGACCTTCGGCGCAGGATCAAACAGGCCAACGATCAGACCCGCCACACCGTCGTCTACGTCACGCATGATCAGAACGAAGCGATGACCTTCGCGGACGAAATTCTCGTCATGAGCGCCGGCCGCGTCGTCCAGCGCGGCACCCCGCGCGAATTGTTCGAGGAGCCACGCAACGTTTATGTTGGGACTTTCATTGGCTCTCCTGGAATGAACTTTGTTCGGGCGGAGCGCGGCGAAGGGGACCTTCGGCTCGGCGGCGTTCCTCTCTTGAGCGGAGAGCGCTGTCACGGGATCCCTCACTCAAGCGAGGTAATGTTTGGAATAAGGCCGGAGCATCTTCAATTTGCTACCGTCGAAGAGGCTGGGATCCCAGCCTCAATCCTCGCCGTGCAGAACCTCGGCAGCTCCCGTGTGGTGGATGTCGCCATCGGGACACACCGTTTGCGGATAAAGGTCCGGAGTGACGTTTCCCTGCCGACAGGACAAGTGCAAATCCGGGCAAATGCCGATCAAATCCGTTTATATACCGGGCAGGATCTCCTTAGCTGATCCGAGAAAAATGGGCGACGGTTTTAGATGACCCCAATAACGAGCCGACGTTCACGAATCCCTGATGGAGGACGTGCAGTTCAGTCCTCTCGCCGGCTACCTTCGGCAAACACTTGGCGGGTGCCCTTGTAGCAGTTGTAGCGGAAGCCAACCAGGACGCGCGGCGAAACGCCGCGCGTCCTTTCGAGGTCAGATAGGCTGATATCGGAAGTGCTCTCGGGCCCACGGCAGGAGTTTCGTCGGCTGCTTTTCCGAGACCACGTTTGCAAGCTCGACGTCAGCCGCGGTGAGCGTGCCCATGTAAGTGTGCGCCTCAAAGTAATCGAAAGTCGCCTCAACTTCCGCCGGAAAGACGCCCGGCGGAGCGCGATTAAACGTGAATTCGTGTCCGAGCTGCCGAAGTGTTTCAATGATCTCGGCGAAGCTCATGAAGTCACCAACCAACGGCAAGTATTGGCCATTGCCTGCCACTTCAGGGCGGGCGAACGCCCCTGCGACGATGCCACCGAACTCGTTGATGTCGCCCATGTGAATGCTGCGCGAGTCTGGGTTCAGCGGGAGCGTCCAGCCATAGGTGCCGTCTGATTGCTGCTGCGGCGCCAACACCGTCAACAGGTTCTGATAATAGAACGGCGGGACTACAAACGTGTGATGCGCGAATCCGGCGGAGCTTACAATGCGATCCACCTTGGCCTTACCGGTGTAATGCGGAACGTTAAAACGACCGGCGCTAATCGTTTCGACATCCGGCAGTGTAGACCAGATCAGGTGCTCGACACCGGCCTCTCTAGCAGCATCGATTGCAGTTGTTGCCTGCTTGATCTCGTCGGCCCCCTCTTGCCAGAAGTTCGTCACGAGGAAGAGCCCATGTGCACCCGATAGGGCCGGCTTGAGGGTCTCCGGTCGGTCAAGATCAGCCTCAACGACTTCGTCGGCAAGATCGCTATGTACGCTTGGATAACGGGTGAGGGCACGGGTCTTGAATTGATTATTGACCTTGAGGGCGCGCAAGACAGCGCCTCCCTGCTGGCCGGTTGCGCCGATGACGGCGATGGTCTTCTCAGTTCTGGATGACATGTTCATTTCCAATGTCGGTCTCGAGTTTCGGTGCCGAGAGCGTTTCTGCGCTTCCCCGGTTTTCGCGTCAGATACTAGGCGCTTCGCAAGAGCGTTCTTTCCGCCTAAGCCTGTCCGTCTCCTGCAATGTCGATGACGATCTTTCCGAAGGGGGCGCCGCGAACCTGGTGTTCGAATGCCTCCCGGGAGCTTTCGAATGCGAAACGCTTTCCGATAACAGGGTGGATGTCATGCTTTTCGATGAAAGCGTTCATTTCCTCGAAGAGCTTGCGCGAGCCGACCCGAACGCCGCGCACGTTGACCGTGCCGCCGAGGATCAGCATGGGGTTCAGCGCTCCCTTAGGGTTCATCAGGCCGACAAAATGCACGGTGCCTTCGCGGGCAGTTGCAGCTATCGAGCGTTCCAACGTGTCGGACCCGACGGCATCAACGACGTGCTCGACGCCCTGTCCTCCAGTGAACTCACGGGCGCGTAGGTGCCAGTCGGGATCCGTCGTGTAGTTGATGACGTGGTTGGCGCCTGCTTCTTTCGCGAGGGCGAGTTTTTCATCACCAGACGAGATGACGATCGTCTTTGCTCCCAGCGCTCTGGCGAATTGCAGTGCAAACAACGCAACGCCGCCTGTTCCGGTGATGAGCACTGTTTCCCAGGCGCGGACGTTTCGAACCGCATTCCATGCGGTGACCGCGGCACATGGAAGTGTAGCGGCTTCCTCGTAGGTGAGGTTCTGGGCCAGGTGGACTAGTCCCTCCTCATGGAAAGTCCTGAACTCTGCGAGCACGCCATCAATCCCGTGTCCCAGTGTCGTGCTGGAATCAACCGCATGCGACGGGATGGGGCCGTAGATCCAATCCTGCACGAAATTTCCCACAACCCGGTCGCCGACCGCGAAACGACGCACCAGCGGGCCGACGGCGACGACCTCGCCTGCGCCGTCCGAAAGTGGAATGGTGGCGCGCGGGAGTTGAATTCCGTCCTCTCCGTTAAGGTAGAAGCTGTCTTTGTAATTGAGGGACGCTGCCCGCATTTTCACCAGCACTTCGTTTTGTGCCAATTCAGGCATAGGCTCGTCGAATAGATCGAGCCCGTCCAGGTGCGGAGCTGTCAGTCTAAAAGTGCGCATCTGCGATGTTTTCCTTTGGCTTGTCATCGATACCGGGCTCGCCCCGCGGTCTGGCGTGGCAGAACATCAATCATGCGGCGGGGGAGCGATCGGAAATCCCTCGTCCGTCGACGCTAAGTGCGCCCGAACCAAAGGCGACGATCTGCAGCAACCCGCCCGCGATCGCCATGTTTTTGAGGAAATTCGTCGCCTGGATCTGGTCCGCCAGATCGGCGTGAAACGCGAACGCGGTCACGATACAAAAAGCCGCAAGCAGACCCGCTACAATCCGTGACCTGAAGCCGACAAAAAGGAGGAGGCCACCGCCGATTTCAACAACGACGGCGATCAGATATGCGAGATCGGGGAGGGGGAGGCCGGCGGAGGCGATGTAGCCCCTTGATCATGGCAGCGTTGGTGATCTTGGAGAAGCCGCTCACCAGAAAAATCATGCTGATGAGCAAGCGGCCAACCGGTGGAAGGTAGCGGATGTTGTTAGACATTGCGGAGATCTCTCGTCTTGAGCTTGGTCACTGGAACGGTGCTGACGATTAGCTAGACGGTAATCAACCGAACAAAAAGCTGGATAATATTGCGCAATTTGTTCTAATAAGTGGGATGAACAATCCGCATCCACCCACACTCGAGCAGCTCCGCGTGTTCCTCGCCATTGCGGACGCCGGAAGCTTTGCGGGTGCTGCAAGGCAGCTCAACCGCGCGACATCCGTTGTGAGCTACCAGCTCGCGAACTTGGAAGCGCAGTTAAACCTCTCGCTGTTTGACCGTCGGACGGCGAAACGGGTGAGCCTCACCGAGGCGGGCCGGGCACTGTTGCCCGGCGCTCGGGCAGTCACAAGGGAGGTGGGCGGTTTGCTCACCCGCACCAGAAGCCTCCTGCAAGGCGAAGAGGCCGAAGTCTCCCTCGCCGTCGACGTGATGATGCCGATCCCCACGCTCACCGAAATCCTCAACGCATTCAGTGCTGCCTATCCGACCGTTACCCTGCGATTGCATGTCGAGGCTGTTGGGGCTGTGACGCAGCTCGTGCGCGACGGCGTCGCCGACCTCGGCATCAGCGGGCCTGTGCCGACGGCTGCAGAGGGTTTGGAGTTCGTTCCACTCTACTCAATTGCCATGGTTCCGGTTGCGGCCCCGAATCATCCGCTTTCCGTGGAAACAGACAGCGCAGTCGCCGCGCTTAAGGCGCGGGATTATGTGCAGCTTGTCCTATCGGATCGCTCGAAACTATCTGAGGGTCGGGACTTTGGCGTTCTCTCCGAACAGACATGGCGCCTGGCTGATCTTGGTGCGAAGCACGCATTGCTACTTGCGGGGGTCGGATGGGGATCCATGCCAGAGCCGATGATAAAACCTGACCTGGAAGCCGGTCGATTAGTGCGGCTCCCCTTGAACCTATGGAAGGACGCTCGTTATCATCTTAGGGCAGTTTACAGGTCCGACAAAGCTCTGGGACCGGCGGGTCGTTGGCTGTTGGATCGGGTTCAGCGCCGTGAAATTGGCGACTGACCGAAGCACCATACAGATGGAGCCTGACATCCTCGTCGCCATGATCAGTCGCCAGTAAATCAGCGAACACGGCTCCGAGCGTAGTCTCGACTGGTCGGACCGGCGCACAAAGGCGTGCGACTGAAAACCACGCTCATACCAGCAGTAAATGACCTCCGGCCCCGTGGGCGGTCGCGAGATTGCCGATCATTCAAGTGACCTTCCGTTGCGCTGCCGTGGACGGCAGCGGGCCTGTGCTCCGTAGCTGCGCCGCTTTGGGCAACTACCAGCTTTTCTGGTTCTTCCGTCGAGGGTTGGAAAGATTCGAGTTCAATGAAATGGAACAAAGCGAGGCTAGGTCGCCAACGGTGAGCGAAGCAGGGCCGGGCCGAAGTTCCGAAGCAGTCTTCGCTGCCGCCGTAGCCTGGATAGCAAATCAACCCCTGACGATAGAGACAATCGAGGTCAGAAAGCCGCATCCGGCGAGGTGCTTGTCGAGATCATGGCGACGGGTGTCTGCCACACTGACGCATAACCGCGGCGCAAAGCTGCGGGTCGCGCAAAAGCTTCCGGTAGCGCCGACGCCGGTCCTCAGCCATCTGTTGAGCCGTCACGTGCCAATAGCCCTCGGCAATGGGGACTTCACGATCGTGCCAGAAATTCCGTCGTAGCTCGCGGCAAATGGTCGAACGGTCGCGACGAAGCGTCCGCGCGATCTCCGCCTGGCTGATCTTCTTCTCAAGCATCCGCGCAATAACGCGGCGTTCATCCATACTCAACTGCGCAAAAGAGCGGGCCACATCCATCCTCCTGAAACGATGGCCAAAGGGTGTGAGTTCACGCCGAACTGCGACTTGCGCGTGCAACGCTAACCGACACGCCGCATTTGCGCGAGCAGTTTCTTGCGGAAGACTTCCGCGGGCGTTCGATAGCCGAGGCACTTTCGGGGCGTCGAGTTAAGCCGATCGCAAATGTCCTTCAGGTCACCGTCGGTGATCGATAGAGGATCCACCTCTCTCGAAAGCCATTTGCGAGCACGGCGATTGGTGTTCTCAACGGTGCCTTTTTGCCACGGCGCCTGCGGGTCGCAGAACCATGTCTGCGTTCCGATGCCAGCCTGGAGATACGGCCATTCGCTGAATTCGGTGCCACGGTCAAAGGTAATCGACCGGCGGGCGAGATGGGGCAGGGACTGCAGCGCCTGGATCAGCCCGTCCATGATCGGCTTCGATTGCCGGTCATTGTTGCGCAGGAAGACGGCAAAGCGACTGACTCGCTCGACCAGCGACGTCACATTGGCCTTGCCGAACTTCTTGCGAAATTGAATGAGATCGCACTCCCAATGACCGAACTGCTTGCGCTCGTCGACCGCGTCAGGACGATGGAGAATGTTGAGTTCCGGGCTGAAACGGCGGCCGTAGCGCCGCCTGGCATGCCGCGGTCGACGTCTCGCGCGACGTTCCGGCAGATGCCGCCGCAGCTTGATGGCAAGGCCGTCTGCGGAATAGGCGAATTTGTAGATCGTCTCGTAGCTGACGGAAATCGGATGACGCTCAAGCCGCATGCGGCCGGCGATCTGCTGCGGCGACCAGCCATGCATGATCCGCTCCAGCAACCGGCGAACCTGGCGGGTGCTCAGCTCAAGCACATGTGCCGCCGACACCAACGTCATGCGTCCGGCGATCACCTTCGACAAAACCTCAATCCGCTGCAGATCGCGCTCGCTCATCGCAATCAATCCCATCCGCAATCTCCCAGGTCATCAAAACCCGGGGAGAGTGACATTCCAACTTTGCAGGATCATGAGCGTCGCCCCACAATTCTGGATCAGAAGTCGTTGTTTTTGTTTGGTAATTCCGCCAAACAACTCGAGCGGGTATTGGATTCGAAATGTCACGACCTTGGATCGGACGGAGGACGGAATCCATAAATTTGGATTGGGGTTTTCAGCCAGAATCGGCGCCATCATAGCGTGTTCAAGGATTGGACTACGGAGGCGGATCGGGGTCAAGAAGCCCGCAAGTTCGAGGCTCTCAGCGACGCAGAATGCGTCCGCATTCCGCTCTGATCATCTCGGAAACCGCGACGAGCAGAGGGTTCGACGGATCATCCAAAATAGGATCCAGTTGTTGGTTTCCGCGCGGAACTGAGCCGGTTTTTCCACCGAGAAGTGAGCCACCTCTGAGTATGGTTTTCTGATCAGGGTTTGGTCAAGGGATTGGCTTTTTCTCCTCTCTTCTGGGCCGCAGCGGCCGAGCTGGCTTTGAAGCGGAAGCTGTCGTTGCCGGTTTCCAGGATGTGACAACGATGGGTCAGACGATCGAGGAGAGCGGTCGTCATCTTGGCGTCGCCGAAGACCGTGGCCCATTCGCTGAAGCTGAGGTTGGTGGTGATCACCACGCTGGTCCGCTCGTAGAGCTTGCTCAGCAGGTGGAAGAGTAATGCGCCGCCGGAGGCGCTGAACGGCAGGTATCCCAACTCGTCCAGGATCAGCACGTCGAGCCTGACCAACGTCTCTGCGATCTGGCCCGCCTTGCCCTTGGCCTTTTCCTGCTCGAGCGCGTTGACCAATTCGATGGTCGAGAAGAAGCGGACCTTTCGGCGATGATGCTCGATCGCCTGAATGCCGAGTGCTGTCGCGACATGTGTTTTGCCTGTGCCCGGCCCGCCGACGAGCACGATATTCTGCGCTCCGTCCATGAACTCGCATCGGTGCAACTGGCGCACGGTCGCTTCGTTGATCTCGCTGGCGGCGAAGTCGAAGCCGGAGAGGTCCTTGTAGGCCGGGAAGCGGGCAGCCTTCATGTGATAGGCGATGGATCGAACCTCGCGCTCGGCCATTTCGGCTTTCAGCAACTGGGACAGGATCGGCACGGCCGCGTCGAAGGCCGGAGCCCCTTGCTCGATCAGGTCCGTGACGGCCTGGGCCATGCCATACATCTTCAGGCTGCGCAGCATGATGACGACGGCCGCGCTGGCAGGATCATGACGCATGGCGACCTCCTACGATCCGGACGCGCAAGCCGTCGTAGCGTTCGACATTGGCCTTGGGTTCACGCAGCAAGGTCAGCGCATGTGGCGTATCGATGTCCGGGCCGTCGGTCGTCTTGCCGTCGATCAGCCGGTGCAGAAGATTCAGCACGTGCGTCTTGGTCGCCACGCCCGCATCCAGAGCCAGTTCCACAGCCCTGACGACGACCTGTTCGTCGTGATGAAGCACAAGCGCGAGGATATCGACCATCTCACGGTCACCGCCAGGGCGGCGAAGCATCTGGTCCTGGAATTGCCGAAAGGCCAACGGCAAGTCCAGGAAGGGCGCACCATTGCGCAAGGCACCGGGCTTGCGCTGGATGACCGCAAGGTAATGCCGCCAGTCGTAAATCGTTCGCGGCGGTTTGTCGTGGCTGCGCTCAATGACCCGCGCATGTTCGCATAGGATATTGCCCTCGGCCGCAACGACCAGCCGCTCAGGGTAAATCCGCAGGCTGACGGGCCGGTTCGCAAAGGATGCAGGCACACTGTAGCGGTTCCGTTCGAAGGTAATGAGGCATGTCGGTGAGACGCGTTTGCTTTGCTCGACGAAGCCGTCAAAAGCGCTAGGCAACGCCATCAACGCGGCCTGCTCTGCGACCCAAATGTCGGCGATCGTGCCAGGCAAGGTGCCGTGCGATGTCTCCCGCCACAGGTTCTGGCAATGCTGTTCCAGCCAGGCATTCAATGCCGCCAAATCTGGGAAGTCCGGCATCTGTTGCCACAGCCGTGGACGGGCATCCTGGACGTTCTTCTCGACCTGACCCTTCTCCCAGCCTGCCGCCGGATTGCAGAACTCGGGTTCGAAGACGTAGTGGTTCGTCATCGCCAGGAAGCGGATGTTGACCTGCCGCTCCTTGCCCCGTCCCACGCGATCGACCGCCGTCTTCATGTTGTCATAGATGCCGCGACCAGGCACGCCGCCGAACACCCGGAAGCCGTGCCAGTGGGCATCGAACAGCATCTCATGCGTCTGCAGTCAGTAGGCTCTGAGCAGAAAAGCACGGCTGTGCGACAGCTTGATGCGCGCGACCTGAAGCTTCACGCGCTCTCCGCCTATGACGGCATAGTCCTCGCTCCAATCGAACTGGAATGCCTCACCTGGGCGGAAAGACAGCGGAACGAATATGCCGCGGCCCGTCGTCTGCTGCTCACGCTGCCGATCAGCCCGCCAATCACGGGCGAAAGCGGCCACCCGGCCATAAGAGCCGGCAAAGCCAAGAGCCACCAGATCGGCGTGAACCTGCTTCAACGTTCGACGCTGCTTGCGCGACTTCCCGGCCTCGGTCTTCAGCCAGCCGGCCAGTTTATCGGCAAAAGGATCGAGCTTGCTTGGTCGCTCTGGTATCGCGAACTTCGGTTCGATCGTGCCAGCGCTCAAGTACTTCGCGATCGTGTTGCGCGACAATCCGGTTCGTCGGCTGATCTCGCGAACCGACAGCTTCTCGCGCAGTGCCATCCGACGGATGATGTTTAAAAGTCCCATGTGGATCACTCCGTTGCCCCCGTCGCTCACCGCGTTGAGGGGAAGGTTCACATGGCTCAATTCTCAATGGAAATTATGCGCCTAACCGGCTCAGTTCCGCGCGGAAACCAACAGCGAAGCCTCTGCTCGGAGGTTCGGCGACTTATGCTCCGGGATTGATCGCCACCTTCGGCGTGGCGCTCGCGGGTACCGCTTGCAGGTCGAGGCCCGATGCCACGGCTGCTGGCGGCGGCTGGAACGGTTTTCTCCGCTGCCTTGATCTTTCGGATCCTCGATGCGCCGCTCTGCGGATACTGGAGCGTGGGCACGCACTTCATATGGCACCTGCTCAACGCAGTCGCCCTGGGACTCGCGCTCCTGTCGGTGGAGGGCCGTGCAGTCTCGTTGTCGAAGCTGGTGCGGGTTCAGTCGTGACGCTACTGCTGTCAGCCCGCGCGGGCAGCGACCGCGGATGATATCGGGGCGCACGAGAGTACTAAGGACGCTGCGGCCCTGCGCATTTCACTCCTCCTGGATCCGGTCCTTGTGGTATAGTCCAGGCATCCCATGAACCACGGGAGGGGTGAATGCGTACTCTTGTTTCAGCCCTGGTGAGCGGACTTGCGCTGGCAACGCCTGCCGCCGCTACCGAGCCTTTCCACACTGCCAGTTTCCCTGACCACACCATCGTCAGCTTGAGCCTCGTCGGAAACCAGACGGCGGCAAGCATCGAGTATGACTATGACGTCTACATTTCGCTTTCGACCGTGAGCACGGACGGGTACGGCTCGCACAGCGATCCAAGCAGACACAAGGCGTCGGTTCGCTGCCATGCTCCCGAAGCGGTCTCGGTGAGAGGGGTCAGCTATCCTATTCCAACGTCGACCGGGGTGGCCGACTGGAAGGACGATCTCTGGCGGGCTGTGTGCATCGTTCCGGTGTCGTAGCAGTGGTCCCGCCATCGGGGAGCAGCGCCGCGACATGGCTGCACTCTACAGGCGAAGCCATGTCGCGGGCGGCGGCCGGGGCTTCCGGCCGCGACCTTCGGCTTACTTGACCTCGGTCACCGTCAGCTTGCCGTCGACCCGCTCGGCGACGAATTCGACGCTCGCGCCTTCCTTGAGCTTCTCCATCACCGCGTCGTCCTTGACCCGGAAGACCATGGTCATCGCCGGCATGTCGAGGCTCTTCAACTCCTCGTGGATGAGCGTGACCTTCTTGGCCTTGGCATCGATCTTCTTAACGGTTCCCTTGGTGAACTCGGCGGCCAGCGCCCCATAGGCAGTCCCGAGGGCGAGGACCGAAGCAAGGGTGAGTTTGATCAGCGTTTTCATGTGAACTTTCCTTTCGGAGCTTGATTACTACTTGGCGACAGTGACGTCACCGTGCATGCCAGCGTCGTAGTGGCCGGGGACGAGGCACGCGATCTTGAAGGTGCCATCGTTGGTGAACTTCCAAATGATCTCTCCGGACTTGCCCGGCTCGAGCCGGATGGCGTTCGGGTCGTCGTGTTCCATCTCCGGAAACTTCTCCATCGCCGCCTTGTGCTCGATGATCTTGTCTTCCTGGTCGAGCACGAACTCGTGGTCGAGTTCGCCGTCGTTCTTGATCGCGAAGACTACGGTCTGGCCCTTGCGAACCTTGAAGGTCGACGGCGTGAAGATCATCTTGCCGTCGTCCGTCTCCTTCATGGTGACCCGGATCGTCTGGGTGGCGTTTGCCTTCTTGCCCGGCTCGCCGACCGCCATGGCTTCGCCGTGGCCGCCTGCGTGGTTGCCGGAGGCGAGCGCCGGGGAGGCGAGTGCGGCGACGAGGATTCCGAAGATCGCAGCTTTCATTGTCAGGTCCTTTGGTTGGTTGAACATGGGCATGCGGGATCAGCCGTGATTTCCATGCTTTGGCGTGATCTGGGTTTTCGCGTCATTGGCCTTGGTCGCGTCGGGGAGCTCGCCCGTCCACTCCCAGGCCTGGGTTCCCGGCGGGTTCTCGTACCAGCCGGGGTCGGCGTAATCGCCGGCCGAGATGCCTTCGCGCACCTTGACGACCGAGAACATGCCGCCCATCTCGATCGGGCCGTGTGGTCCCCAGCCAGTCATCATCGGCACTGTGTTTTCGGGGATCTCCATTTCCATCTCGCCCATGTCGGCCATGCCTTTGGTGCCCATCGGCATGTACTCGGGGCGGATCTTCTTGATCTTCTCGGCCACCGTCTTCTTGTCCACGCCGATGAAGGTCGGGATGTCGTGACCCATGGCGTTCATCGTGTGGTGCGACTTGTGGCAGTGGATCGCCCAGTCGCCGACGTACCTGGCGTCGAACTCGTAGGCCCGCATCGCACCGACCGGAATGTCGATCGAGACCTCGGGCCAGCGGGCTTCCGGACGCACCCAGCCGCCATCGGTGCAGGTGACCTCGAAGTCGTAGCCGTGCATGTGGATCGGGTGGTTGGTCATCGTGAGGTTGCCGACCCGCACCCGAACGCGGTCGTCCTTGGAAACCACCAGCGGGGTGATGTCCGGAAACACGCGGCTGTTCCAGCACCACATGTTGAAGTCGGTCATCTCCATGATCCGCGGCACGTAGGAGCCGGGGTCGATGTCGTAGGCGTTGAGCAGGAAAACGAAGTCGCGGTCGACCGGCATGAACTTCGGGTCCTTCGGATGGATGACGAAGAAGCCCATCATGCCCATCGCCATCTGCACCATCTCGTCGGAATGCGGGTGGTACATGAAGGTGCCCGACTTCACGAGGTCGAACTCGTAGACAAAGGTCTTGCCGACCGGGATGTGCGGCTGCGACAGACCGCCGACGCCATCCATGCCCGACGGCAGGATCATGCCGTGCCAGTGGATGGTCGTGTGCTCCGGCAACTTGTTGGTGACGAAGATCCTAACCCGGTCGCCCTCGACCGCTTCGATCGTCGGTCCCGGCGACTGGCCGTTGTACCCCCAGAGATAGGCGGTCATGGCTTCGGCCATTTCCCGCTCGACCGGCTCGGCGACAAGGTGGAATTCCTTGACGCCGTTGTTCATCCGGTAGGGCAGCGTCCAGCCGTTGAGGGTGACGACCGGATTGTAGTCGGGGCCGGAGGTCGGTCTGACCGGGGTCTGGGTCTCGGCCGTTTCCATCACCGCAGCCTCGGGCAAGCCCATGTTGTTGGTTTTCGCCCAGGCGGCGGTCGACACCAGTGCGGCGCTCGCGCCGAGCAATTGTCTTCTGTTGAACATAGCCTATTCCTCTCTCAGTGCCCGCCGCCGCCGCTTTCGGCGGCCGCGGCGACTTCGGTTTCTTCTGAGGCGGCTCCCGCACCACCGCCGTAGATCGCCGGGGCGAGGTTGGCCTCGGCCAGCCAGAAGTCGCGCTTCGCATTGACCGCGAGGAGGATGGAACTGACCTTTTCCCGGCTGTCGGCGAGCAGTTCGAATGTGTTGGTGATCATGCCGTTGTAGGTGAGGAGGGACTCCTCTTCGATCTTGGTGCGCAACGGCACGACACTGTTCCTGTAGTGCCGGGCGATGTCGTAGTTTGAGCGGTAGGCCTGGTAGGCGGAGCGCGCCTCGGAGCGGACGTTGACGGCCTTCTCGGCGAGCAGGTTGGCTGAGCGCATGTAGGCGAGTTCCGCCTTGCGCATGCGGGCCTTGCCGCTGTCGAAGATCGGAATCACGAACTCGAGCTCAGCGATCCCTGTCGTCTCGGTCTGGACGTCGCCATCCTCCTTTTCCCGCTCCGTCTCGAAGCCGGTCAGGAGTTCGAGGTCGGTGACATAGCGGGTCGCTTCGGTCAGCTTGTAGGATTTCGCCGTTGCGTCGAGGTCCAGCTTGGCCATCTGCAGGTCGACGCGACGCTGCAAGGCTTCCGCCTCGATGAGGTCACGCTTCATCACGCCCTTCGGCAGGGAGGGCAGGCGGTTCGGCACCTGGTAGTCGACGTCCGCCCCCCAGAGCCCCATCAGCCGCGTCAGTTCCTCCTTGGCGAGCCGGGCCTCCAGCCGGGCCTTCGCCGATTGCCCGACCAGCTCCGCGTAGAAGACGTGTTCGCGGGCCTGGGAGCCCTTTGTCATCGCGCCTGTCTCGCCAAGTTTCTGGGCAAGCTCGGACGCGGCATCGGCGGCCGCCTGAGCCTGATTGAGCTGGGCGACGTTCTCCCACGCAGCAACGGCGTTGATCCATGCGCGGCGGGTGTCGGCGGCGAGCTGAAGTGTCCGCAGTGCGGCGTTCAACTGTGCCTGGCGGAAACGTGTGTCGGCGATCGCGATATCCCGTTCGCGGGTGGCGAGCGCCAGGATGTTGGATGTGATCGCTCCCTCAATCGACCTGAATGCCTCGATGCCAGGCGCGCCAACGCCGTTGAAGCCGACGGAAACCGTCGGATTGACGAACATCGTCGACTGCCATGCGTCGGCGGCCGAATCCCCGAGGTCGGCATAGGCGGCCTGCAGGCCCTTGTTGTTCAGGAGCGCAACCTGGACCGCCGTGTCCGCGTCGAGGGTCTTCTTGGCGATCAGCGTCTTGACGCGGTCGGAGACGACCCGCGCCTGCTGCTGGTTCTGGACCCAGACGGTCTGTTTGCCCGTCGCCTCGGAGGTTCTGGCTTCGACCGAAGGAAAACCCGCGTCCTTGGCCGCGTATTCGGTGGCCGACACGCAGCCTCCGACGACAAAGGGAAGGGCGAGCGTCGCAGCCAGCTTCAACGTGCGTAGGGTCATGACGCGTCTCCTTCCGGAGCCTGCGCGTCATTCTGGTTGCGCCATGGTTTGGGATCGACGGGCGCGCGGTGAGTGTAGCCCGACACCGGGCTCATGTATCTGAGGGGGCGGACTTCAGCCGGCGATGCCGCGAGGTCGCCCGATGCAATGACGTCGGGAGGCAGTGTGGCTGCGCATCCGCTTGCGATAAGCGGCAAGGCGGCCACCAGAAATAGGGGTTTCATGATCGTGTCCGAACAGGAGATGGCATCGGCGCTGCGAGGCATGACGCTCGCAACGCGCGGTGAGACCCGAAGAACGGGTGCGGTCTGTTCAGATATTCGGGGGACGGTGGAGCGACGGGAACTCGCCCATGACATAGGCGTCGTCGATGAATTCCCGGATGATGGGCAGACGCTCGCCGCCGACGGGGACGCTGCTGGCTACGATGGCCATGCTGGCACAGAAGCTGCCGCAGCATTCCTGCTTGGCGATTTTCAGTGCAGCGTCATCGGGCGAGGATGCGTGGTCGCCGTCCGAATGGTGGCTGCCCGCTCCTTCGTGATGGTCATCCACTTGGCCATGGTGATCGTGAGACTGCAAGACCTCCGACCCGGACCATGACGCGTGCATGGCAGCCGACGCGGTCGGCAGGGAGTATCCCGCCAGTGACACGATGATCACCAAACGGAGCAGAACCAGCATCTTTGAAAATGTGATTCGATACATCTTGCCCATGTCGGAGGACTAACAGCAGCCCGGAAGTTGTCAATTGTCAGGTTCTATCCTTGATGCGATTCGCGTCTATTATGTGGCACTGAACTACGTGCCGACCCCGTCGAGCTGGTAAGTCAAATGAGAATGCTGTCGAATGGCTCACGAAGCGCCCCCTTGTCGCAGCGTTTGCACGAGGTTGTATGGCTAGCCTGACCGCATATCTCGGATTGTTTCTCGCCGCGTTCGGGGCGGCCACGGTGTTGCCTTTCCAGTCGGAACCGGTGCTTATCGGCTTGCTCGCGTCAGGGAAATTCTCGACGACCTGGCTTGTCGTTGTCGCAAGCGTCGGAAACGTATTGGGTGCCGCTTTAAGCGCCGTGCTCGGACGTTTCATAGATCGGTTTCATGACCGATCCTGGTTTCCTGTGAAGGCATCCGCGTTGGATAGGGCCGTCGGATGGTACCGCCGCTATGGCAGGTGGTCGCTGCTGCTCTCGTGGATGCCAATCGTCGGAGACGCTTTGACTGTCATCGCAGGTGTCTTGCGGGAACCCTGGTGGTCATTCCTGCTGCTTGTCGGCATGGGGAAGACGGCGCGCTACATCGTCCTTGCCGCGGCGACGCTCGGCACGAAGGCGGCCATCGGAATTTGATGCGGGTCGGGGCGGGGAACTTTTGATCGGCGGACGGGTTTTAGGCTCGAAGGAACCGCGCCTCATGCCTGCCTTCCGAATTTCACTTCGATTAATTGTGATCGGCGTTCTCTGCCTTGGGATATTCAATCTGCACGGCACGGCGGCGACACCCTTTCATGTCGGCCTCTATTGCCCGTCCTTGACGGAGCCAGTCCACGGCTCATCCGACATCGCCTCGCCGTCGAGCTGCTGCACGAAGTCATCATGTTGTCTGGTCGATTGCGTGCTCGTGGCGGACACCCATCCGCCACGTCTTCGCAATCCGCTTGGGGGGGAGGCGAAGCCCTTCCTGCTCGGGCGGGCGCTTTCTCCGCCGCCCAAGTCCCCGGTTCTCCCGGCCTGAACAGACTTTCATCCGAACATGGAGAGTACAATGAACAGCATTCTCAAGCTTTTGGTCGCAGGGGCGGCCATCCTTCTCGTAACGACCGCAACAGCATCGGCTCAGATGGCTATGCCTAACGGTTGCAAGTCGGAAGCCTCGATGAGTGGCGACATGAAGATGCCAAGCGACATGCATATGGGCGAAATGGCCGACCATCAGAAAGCGATGATGGAGTCGATGCAGAAGATGCACCCGGCCATGATGCAGGGAATGATGGCCAAGGACCCGGATGTCGCGTTCGTCTGCGGCATGATCGGCCATCACATGGGCGCGATCAGCATGTCAGAGGTCGAACTGAAGTACGGCGATGACGAGGAGGCCAAGACCATGGCCAAGAACATCATCGATGCCCAGAAGAAGGAAATCGAAGAGATGACCAAATGGGTCAACGAGCACGCCAAGTGACCCCTCGGCAGCTCGATGACCTCGTTCGGCGGAGGCGGCATTCGCGACCGCTTCCGCCGAGCGAGCGTGTCATGTGATGTCGCCCGGTTTCGTCGCGCGGTCTCCACCGTCATGGCGATGTCCGCCATGGCCACCGTGACCGCCGTGGCCGCCGTGGCCGGCGTGGCCATGAAAGAAGTGCATCAAAGGGCAGGCAAGCAGTAATAGGTAGGGCGTGAAACCCAAGACATGCTGCCAGTGCTCGCGAAGGAAGAAGAACGCGGCAATCACCGCGAGCGAGGCTGCAAACAAGGTCCATCTGCGGTCCCAGTTCATATCCGAACACTCCTCAATCTTAGAGAATTCCCGATCACGCTGACCGACGACAGGGCCATCGCCGCCGCCGCGATGATCGGGGACAGCAGGAGGCCGAAGGCCGGGTAGAGCACGCCTGCCGCGACGGGCACTCCGGCGGCGTTGTAGATGAAGGCGAAGAACAGGTTCTGCCGGATGTTCTTCATCGTCGCATGGCTCAACTGCCGGGCCCGCGCGATCCCCTGGAGGTCGCCCTTGAGCAGGGTCACGCCCGCGCTCTCGATCGCTACGTCGGTTCCGGTGCCCATGGCGATGCCGACATCGGCGGCGGCGAGCGCAGGCGCGTCGTTCACGCCGTCTCCCGCCATGGCGACGATGCGACCTTCCTTACGCAGGCGCGCGACGATCTCGCTCTTGTGTTCCGGCAGGACTTCCGCTTCGACTTCCGTGATGCCGAGCTTGCGGGCGACAGCTTCGGCCGTGGTCTTGTTGTCCCCGGTCAGCATGACAACGCGGACGCCCTCGTTCAGCAATGTCTGCACGGCTTCGGGGGTCGTCGCCTTGATGGGGTCGGAGATGGCGAAGAGGCCGCTGGCTCGACCATCTACGGCCACGAAGATGACGGTCGCGCCTTCGCCGCGCAGATCCTCCGCCTCTCTGGTCAGGGCGGACACGTCCACGCCGGACTCCTCCATGATCCGATGACTGCCGATGATCAGCTTGCGCCCCTCGACGGAGCCAGTGACACCCTTGCCGACGGGGCTGTCGAAGTCTTCCGCATTGCCAAGCGTCAGGCCGCGCTCCATCGCGGATTCGACAATGGCGGCCGCGAGTGGATGTTCGCTTGCGCGTTCCAGGGTCGCAGCGATTCGAAGCAGCTCCTCTTCGTTCAAACTCTCAGTCGTGGCGATCGAGGTCACCTTCGGCCTGCCCTCAGTGAGCGTTCCCGTCTTGTCGACCACCAGCGTGTCGACCTTCTCGAAGCGTTCGAGAGCCTCGGCGTTCTTGATCAGCACGCCGAGACGTGCGCCGCGGCCGACCCCGACCATGATCGACATCGGCGTGGCCAGTCCGAGGGCGCACGGGCAGGCAATGATCAGCACCGCGACCGCGGCGACCAGTCCGTGCGCGAAGCGCGGCTCCGGCCCCAGCCACATCCAGACCGCGAAGGCGATAATGGCGATCGCGATAACTGCTGGAACGAACCAGCCGGAAACTTCGTCGGCGAGCCGCTGGATCGGGGCGCGGGAGCGCTGGGCCTCCGCCACCATCTGCACGATCCGCGACAGCATGGTGTCGCGGCCGACCTTGCCCGCCTCCATGACGAAGCCGCCCGTCTTGTTCATGGTGCCGCCGATGAGTTTCGCGCCGACCTCCTTGGTGACGGGCATCGACTCGCCTGTGATCATGGATTCATCGACCGAGCTGCGGCCCTCCAGAAGGGTGCCGTCGACCGGAACCTTCTCGCCGGGGCGGACCCGCAGCTTGTCGCCGACGGCGACGGCCTCCAGATCCACATCCTCGTCGGTGCCGTCGGAGCGTATGCGGCGGGCGGTCTTCGGCGCGAGATCGAGAAGTGCCCGGATCGCGCCGCCCGTCTGCTCGCGCGCCTGCAGCTCGAGAACCTGCCCAAGCAACACCAGCACTGTGATGACGGCGGCCGCCTCGAAGTAGATTGCGACCGCTCCTTCGCCGGACCGGAATGTTTCTGGAAACAGGCCGGGAGTAACGGTTGCGACGACGCTGTAGACCCAGGCGACCCCGGTGCCCATGGCGATCAGCGTGAACATGTTGAGGTGCCTGTTGACGACGGACTGCCAGGCCCGTTCGAAGAACGGCGCGCCAGCCCAAAGCACGACCGGGGTCGCCAGGACGAGCTGGATCCAGTTCGACATCTGCGGACCGAGCAGCATGTGCAGGTTGGTGAGATGTCCGCCCATCTCGAGCGCCAGTACGGGCAATGTCAGAACCAGTCCGATCCAGAACCGCCTCCGCATGTCGACGAGTTCCGCGCTCGGTCCAGTGTCGGCCGTCACGACCGCGGGTTCGAGTGTCATGCCGCAGATCGGGCAGTTGCCGGGGCCGAGCTGGCGTATCTGCGGATGCATGGGGCAGGTGTAGATCACGCCATCCTGCTGTGAGCCCTGCTTGCCTGGGACTTCGGCAGCCCTCGCGTTCTGATTGGCGTGGTGGTGATGGTCGTGACCTTCGTGCTTTTGGTGATGCTTATGCTCGTCCATGGGATTTCTCCGTAACGGTACCCGCCTCCAACAGAGCTAGCGTCCAGCCACCCAGTGAGGGGGCCGGACATCTCCTGTTTAGGCGTAGGCGACGAAGGACATCATTCCCGATGCCATGTGATAGAGGTGATGGCAGTGGAGCGGCCAGCGGCCCGGATTGTTGGCGTCGAACGCGACGCTCACGCTCCCCATCGGCGGCACGAGAACCGTGTCCCGCACAGCGCCGCCGAATGCCTTCCCGCCGATGTCGACCACCTGGAAGTGGTGACCGTGCAGATGCATCGGATGGGACATCATCGACATGTTGCGCATGACGACCTCGATCCTTTCCCCTTCGCGGACATCAAGGGCGTTGCCGCCTTCGATTCGCCAGTCGTAGCCGCTCATGTTGCCCGTCAGAGTGAGCTCGAACCGGCGGTCGGCGGGACGGGCGGGAAGCGGTGCGACGGCTGCCAGCCGCTGTTCGAGGTCAAGCGCGACGACCGGGCCGGGTTCCGTCCCGCGCGAGGCAATCTTGGCGATCTTTGCCCCGGACGGCGCCAGGACAATGCCTGTGCGATGATCTGTGCCCTCGCGCAGTGCAAGGATTGGATGGGCTTCGGCCGACTTCGGAAGCTCAAGCAGGATATCGAGCCGCTGACCCATTGAGATCGGGAAGCGGTTTCCGGAAATCGGTTGGATTGGCTGTCCGTCGACGGCGATCAACTGTCCGGTGAGCGTGCCCGTGTCGATCGTGAAGGCCGTAGCCGTCGCGCCATTGATGATGCGCAGGCGGACGCGTCCGCCGCTCTCGACGGTGAAGACTTCCGGATCATCGAGCGTGCGGTCGTTGGCGAGATAGGCATCGTACTCGATGTCGTTCAGGTCCATGGCGGCCATGCCCGGCATTGCCGCTCCGGACATGTGGCCCTGCATGTTGGATGCCATGCCCTGCATCATCGCGCCGTGGTTCATCCCGTGGCCGCCCGCCGATCCCTTGAGTTTGGCGAGCAGTTCCTCGGCCGGCGTGAAGGAGAAATCATGCAGCAGCACGACCACTTCCTGCTCGTCGCGCTGCCTGTCCTCTGCGGTCCGGACGATCAGGGGCGCGGCAAGAAGATTCTGTTCCTGCAGCGTATGCGCATGCATCCAGTGCGTTCCGCCGGAGCCGACCGGAAACGTGTAGCGCCGGGTCTCCTTCGCGTTCAGAAGCGCTGCGGGATTGTCTGGCACGCCGTCCATGTCCCATGGCGGCGCGAGTCCGTGCCAGTGGATGAGTGTCGCTTCACCGCCTTGGTTGGCAAGCGCGACATCGAATGGGCTGTCGGAATTGAGCGTCAGGCCGACGGTGCCATCCGGTTGTAGAAGCCCGAATACATCGGCGGCCCTGCCGTTCACCTCGATGACGCGTTTAGTGATCGCGAGCGACCGGGTGCCTGCGCCAAACGATGTTGCCTTGCTGGCCTCGGCCCAGCTTTTATTTGGATGCAAAGCGGCAGCCGATGCGGCGACCATAACGCCCGACATCAGTCCGCCCAGGAATTCACGGCGTTTCATATCAATTACCTCATGTTCCGTGTCGGCCAATGCCGACGAAGATCGCGCCGCGTAGGTGCGATCGTGGAAGGCAGCCGCCAAGCGACTGCTGTTCATCCGGCGGAACGAGGAGGGCCGATGGCGGGTCGCGAGGTGATACCGGAGATGGGTGATTGGGCAGCGAGATCCCGGCGCTCGCCGGATTTCAGCGTGACTTCGCCCCAGATCGGAGCTGGGAACATCGCATAGCACATGCCGCAGACTGGTTTGCAGCACGCTTTCTGGCCGCCTGTTTCCTTCTCCACATGGAGGTCGGCTTTTCCCGGAGGCGAAACGACATGTTCATTTCCCGCAATGTGCCGCCCGCATTCGATGGGGGCCGCCTCAGCCATCGGCACGACCAAAAACAGAAGAGCGACCAAGATGGCCAGCAATTCTGTTGTGCGTTTCCGGACGGTCTGGCTGGCGGCGATCATGTTTTCGTCCGACACCTCGTGCTGTATTGACGGCCACAGTGCGCGATCCTGGGAAATCTCGCCTTGACCTTGATCAAACGCCGACAGCGGCTCTCGATGAGAGGATTGCATCCGAATGTGTCCGAAGGTTGTAAAATGGTCTGGCCTCATCGTCTTGGCGATCGTGGTAGCGGGCTTTTCGACTGCGACAGCACAGAGGGCGGACAACGACGTCGTTGGTCAGAGGCAGCATGACATGAAGGCGATGGCGGCCGCCGCCAAGAACATCGATGCCATGTTCAAGGGGACACTGCCCTACGATGCGAAGGCTTTCAAAGCCGCCGCCGAAACCATTCGAGCCTATTCAGGCCAACGCCTGATGGCCCTGTTCGGAGCTCCGGTCGTCGCCGAAGGCACCAAAGCCAGCGCCAGCATCGAGGCCGATCGACCGACGTTCGACAAGCTGGCGGCGGAGCTCGGCGCCTATGCGTCGGCGCTTTCCATTGCGGCAGACCAGAACCCAGTTGGTCTCGCGCCCAGAATGCGCATGCAGGGTGGTGACGCGACGATGGGCGGGCCGCTCGCCAAGAGGAAGGCGGCAGCTCCAGACCCGATGAAAATGCCTGCCGAGCACGCTTTCCACATGATGCTGCAGACGTGCACCTCCTGCCACGCCAAGTTTCGAGTAAAGGGCGAGTAGCGGCCGTCGTGACTGGTGCAGGACAGCAGTGGTTCAATCAGTGAGCGCTGTGTTCGCTGGGCTCCACCTCGGCCGTCGCAGGCGCAGCGCTCTGGAACAGCTCGGTCCGGTTCTCGCCGCTCACGACGAGCTTTCCGACCAACCCACGAGCCGCCCGCGACAACGCGTGGTCCACCAGGACGTATTCGCCGGGAACCTCCAGCTTCATGTCGACCGCGGCCGCGCCTCCGGGCGGCACGGTGATCGTCTGGACATCGGATAGCGGCTCCGTTGTCAGCGATGCCAACTGGTACACCTTGTCGAAGATTTCTCCGATCACATGGAAACTGGACGTCTTGTTCGGTCCGCCGACACCGAAGTAGATGCGGACGGTCTCGCCGACCGTCGCCGTCAGGGCATTGTCGCCCGTCAGCGCATTCGCAGCCCCGTTGAAGACGTAGTATTCCGGGTCTTCCTTGAGGAGCCGTTCGACGCTTTCCGTCAGCTTCCCCTTGGAACCGTATGGTTGCGATGTGTAGACCTCGCCCTGCATCATGTAGAACTCGCGGTCGACCGGCGGCAGACCGCCCGGCGGCTCGACGAGGATCAGGCCATACATGCCGTTGGCGATGTGATGGGCGGCCATTGGCACAGCACAGTGATAGACGTACAGCCCCGGCTTCAAGGCCTTGAACGAGAAGCCTTTGGTCTCACCCGGCGCTGCCTCGGTGGCGACCGCTCCACCGCCAGGTCCGGTCACGGCGTGGAAATCGACGCTGTGGCGTTCGCTGCTGTCCGCCTTGTTGGAAAGCTCCACCTGGATTGTGTCGCCAACGCGGGCACGCACGAACGGACCAGGGACCTTCTTGTTGAACGTCCAGTAGTGGTAGGTCGCGCCGTCTGCGAGCTGGCCCGTCACCTCGACGGTGTCCAGTTTCACCGCGATGGTCGCAGGCTCGCTTCTTGCAATCGGCGGCAGCAGGTCAGCGGCCGGACGGACTATGTCGAGTGGAGCCTTGGCACTGCCGTTTTCCGCCGGATGCTCGTGGGAGCCGGATGCGAGGGCTGAAGTCCCAGTCGCCGCCAGAAATGCGAGTGCCAATATTGCATTTGAAGGTCCGGGTGAACGTCTCATGGGGAAGCTTCTCAGCAATGCTTGTTCTGAAAACAGTCAAGACCTCCCCGGCCATCCGATCTTTGAGCTGCCGCAATGACGGCACGTGCTCGCGGGATCGTGATCGTGTGATGCGGTACGCCGCCAACATCTGCGGCCGAACTGTCGTTCTTCGCGCCGCTTGAGCGGCGTGTTCCGGCATGTCGGCGCCGTACCCTTATGCTTCAAGCCACGTGGCTGCAGCAGGATTTCTTGAAGGAGGCCTGGTAGCCAGCTTCCTCGATCGCGGAAACAAATGCGTCGGAGGCCACCGGAGAGTCGATCGATGCGGTCTTGGCATCGAGATCGACGGCGACCTTGGCGTTGGGGTCGACCGACTTCACCGCTTTTTTGACTGCTCCGGCACAGTGTCCGCAGGTCATGTCGGGGATATTGAGATGGTACATTCGAGATCTCCTCGTGAAGGATTGATATGGCCGAATGTGGTGCTTCCAACGATGGCAAGGTCAATAGGCAGCCGACAGAATATCTCTCCTGCGCTGCTTTGATTGTTCGTCTTCGTCTCGCCCGCTTTGCGAGTTCTGATCTGAGCTTGATCTGCGTCAATGTGAACTGTCTCAGCCGTCGTACCCTCAGGTTCAGTCGTTTATCGGAGCTTAGGAGAAGCGAAATGACGACACTGCGGACAATCCTGCTGGCGGGTACGGTGCTCGTGCTCTCGACGCCAGTCTTTGCGGAAGACGCGCATCATCCCGAGACCTCTGTGGAGCAGACGAGCGAGCAAGCAGCCCAGCCGTCGGATTCCGCGGCGGACCTGAATTCCATGATGTCCTGTGGCATGATGTCGGGTGACATGATGGGCAACATGATGCGGATGATGGCTGGCGGACCCGGACGAATGAGACCGCCGGGCATGGGGCCGATGGCCGAGATGATGGCTCCCGAACATGTCGAGGGACGGATCGCGTTCCTGAAGACGGAGCTCAAGATAACGTCGGAGCAGGAGGCGTCTTGGAACGGCTTCGCGGACGTTCTGCGTGCGAATGCCGGCGGCATGAAGGATGGCATGATGCAAATGCCAGACGCGATGGGAATGCCGGGCGGGGCCGCAGCGACCCCGTTGCAGCGTCTCGAACGGCGGGAGAGCATGTTGAACAGCCGACTCGAAGGCGTGCGGAAATTGAAAGCCGCCCTTGAGCCTCTCTATCAATCGTTCGGGGCGGAGCAGAAGCAGATGGCCGACAAGCTGCTCCTGCCTCCGATGATGGGCATGATGTAGGGATCGTGCATGGCACCCGAGAAACGCTGAACTGCCCACCGGCGGTTCAGCGCAAGAAAGGCTAGACGACCCAATTCGCCTTGGAGGAGACGATGACGGAGACGATATTTCGTGCCCGGTCCCTCACGAGAACCTACTTGACCGGCGAAGTCGCCGTGCATGCCCTGCGCGATGTCAGCCTCGACATACAAGCGGGTGAAGTGGTCGTCATGCTGGGGCCGTCAGGGAGCGGCAAGTCGACCTTGCTGAACATCATGGGCGGCCTCGATAGACCGACGAGCGGGCAGCTCTTCTTCCGAAACACCGAGCTGACGGCCCTCGGGGAGCGCGGTCTCACCCTCTACCGACGTGAGCACGTCGGCGTCGTCTTCCAGTTCTATAATCTCATACCGAGCCTGACCGCTTATGAGAACGTCGCGTTGGTCACCGAAATATCGGCCAATCCCATGCGGCCCGACGAGGCGCTGGCACTTGTCGGTCTCGAGGCGCGGCGAAACCATTTCCCCGCGCAGCTCTCGGGAGGAGAACAGCAGCGGGTCGCCATCGCTCGGGCGATCGCCAAACGGCCGGAGGTGTTGCTCTGCGACGAGCCGACGGGCGCGTTGGACTCCAAGACGGGCATCCGCGTGATCGATGCGCTGGTGAACGTCAACACCCAGCTCGGTACCACGACGCTCATCATCACCCACAACGCAAGCATCCACGCGGTCGCCGACCGCGTGCTCTTCTTTACCGACGGAACGATTTCAAGGATTCAGGTGAATGAACGGCGGCTCTCGGCCGCGGCGCTGACCTGGTGAGGCATGACTACGCTGGACACCAAACTGAAGCGGGATCTGCGGCGGCTCTGGGGACAGGTCCTCGCCATCGCGCTGGTGATCGCCGGCGGCGTCGCATCCCTTGTGCTGTCGACCGGATCATTCAGGTCGCTGGATGAGACGCGCACCGCATATTACGAACGGTACCAGTTTGCAGACGTCTTCGCGGAGGTCACACGGGCTCCGAAGACGCTGGTCAAGCGCATCGCCGAAATCTCCGGTGTCGCCGCCGTCGAAGCCCGGATCTCCAAACTCGCGCTTCTCGACATCCAGGACGTCCCCGAACCCGCGACCGGGCGGTTCATCTCGCTTCCCGAAAGCGGCTCCCCGCTGCTCAATCGGCTCTACATGCGAGAAGGACGTCTGCCTGACGCGAGCGATCAGGACGAGGTTGTGGTCAACGAGAGCTTTGCGAAGGCGCATGGCTTCGGACCAGGTGACCGCTTCTCCGCCACGCTCAACGGTCGCAAGCGTGAGCTGACGATCGTCGGCATCGCATTGTCGCCGGAGTATGTCTATGCGATCGGCCCCGGCGACCGGATGCCCGACGATCGCCGCTTTGCCATCATCTGGATGTCGGAGCGCGTTCTGGCCGAGGTCTTCGGTTTGGAGGGCGCGTTCTCCTCGGTGAGCCTGAAGCTGATGCCGGATGCCGTGGAGACGGAAGTCATCGATGCGCTCGACGATCTGCTCGAGCCATACGGCGGCGGCGCGGCCCACGGACGGAAGTACCAGACCTCGCATGCCTATCTCGAGCACGGGCTCGACATGCTGCGGAACATGAGCCGCACGCTTCCTCCGATCTTCCTCGTCGTCAGCGCATTCCTCGTGAACCTGACGCTCAGCCGGCTCGTCGCACTCGAACGCGAGCAGATCGGCCTGCTCAAGGCGCTCGGGTACTTCGACACCAGCATTGTCGCCCACTACGTAAAATTCGTCGCCGTCGTCGCCCTTATCGGCATCGTCATCGGCAGCGCGGCGGGAACCTGGCTCGGCGTGTACGTGACAAGGCTGTTCGGTGATTTCTACCGGTTCCCGTTCCTCGTCTTCGCCGACAGCCCCGACGTCTATCTCCTCGCTGCGCTCCTCAGCCTGTTCGCTGCTCTCGGAGGCGCTTTTCGATCACTTCGCGAGATCGTCTCGCTGGCCGCGGCGGTTGCGATGCAGCCTCCGGCTCCTCCGTCGTTCCAGCGCACGCTGTTCGGCCGGATGGAGCTTGGCTCGCTGCTGTCTCAACGCATGATGATGATGGTCAGGGGCATGGCGCGGAAGCCGATCCGGGCAGCACTGGCGACCCTCGGCATGGCGTTTGCGACCGCCATTCTCGTGGTCTCACTGTTTATCGGCAATGCCATGGAGGAGCTGGTCGACGTGACCTATTTCATGGCCGACCGCCAGGATGCGACGATCAGCTTTGCGGAGAAGCGACCGGAGACGGTTCTGTTCGACGTGAGCAGACTGCCGGGCGTGCTTGCGGCCGAGCCTTATCGGCAGGTCCCCATCCGCATCCGAAAGGGAAGCCTGGAACGCAGGACGCTGCTCTCAGGCAGGCCACCCGGAGCCGATCTCAGCCGGATCATCGACATCGATCTGCGCACGGTCAGCCTGCCGGAGACCGGAGTGGCGATTTCCGCCTACCTCGGGCGCCTTCTCGATGCGCGCGTGGGCGACACGGTCGAGGTGGATCTGCTCGACGGACGGCGGCGGACCGTCGAGCTGACCGTAGCCGCACTGGTGGAGGATTATTTCGGCATTGCCGCAATGATGGACGCTCGGGCCCTGTCCCGGCTGCTGCGCGAGGCTCCGGTCGCGAACGGCGTCCATCTCAGCGTGGACGACGGCAAGCTTGACCTGCTCTACGAGGCCATAAAGCAGATGCCGACCGTAGCCGGCGTGGCGCTGCAGCGTGTGTCCCTCGTGAACTTCCGCCAGAGCCTGGCGATCATCGTGACGACAATGGCTGGCATCTACACAGGGCTGTCCATCGTGATCGCCTTCGGCGTTGTCTACAACAGCGCACGCATCTCGCTTTCAGAGCACGCACGGGAACTCGCGACGCTACGAGTCCTTGGCTTCAGCCAGGGTGAGACGATGCGCATCCTGCTTCTCGAACTGTCCGTCATCGTCGCCCTTGCGCAGCCGCCGGGCTGGGCGATCGGCTACGGCCTTTCGTGGCTCATGAACAAGCAGCTCGCCGGGGAACTGATGCGCGTGCCGCTCGTCGTCGAGAACCTCACCTACGTGCTGGCGAGCGCGATCATTTTTGCGGCGGCGCTGAT
Organism: Ensifer sp. ENS08; assembly: GCF_014852195.1. NCBI lineage: Bacteria > Pseudomonadati > Pseudomonadota > Alphaproteobacteria > Hyphomicrobiales > Rhizobiaceae > Ensifer > Ensifer sp. ENS08. Next base: position 5,950 of record NZ_JACVBF010000027.1, on the reverse strand, counting down.
CTCGGCTCTTGTCGTCGGGCGCCGTGTCTACGCGCTCGACCTTGTCGTAGTTCTCAAAACTCGGGAATAGGACCATGCAGCGGAACTGGTTGAAACGGGTCGGGTGGCTTGGAGCGATAGGCGCGGCGACGGTCGCTGTCACGTGGTTCGCCTGGCCGCGGCCGATCCCCGTCGACACGGCGCAGGCGGCGAGGGGCCCGATGGCGGTGTCGGTCGACGAGGAGGCAAGAACACGCGTCCGGCACGTCTACACCGTGTCCGCTCCGGTTGCCGGAAAGGTTCTGCGGATATCCAGGCCTGATGGCCACGACGGGGCTTCCCTCCACGTCGGCGATGCAGTGTTGGAGGGGAGAACGATCGTCGCGGTCATGCAGCCGGTGTCTCCTGGCCTGCTCGATGTCCGTTCCCGTACGGAACTGGAGGCCGCTCTCGTCGCCGCAAACGCCGTCGTAACCCTGGCTGAGGCGGAGATACGTCGCATCAACGCAGCGGTCAGCTTCGCTCGCACCGAGCTTGCGCGCGCGGAGGGGCTCGCACGCAGCAACACGATTCCCGCACGGGATCTCGAAAAGGCGAGGTTCGATCTCGAGACGATCGGGGCCCAGCTCGCGACGGCGAAGGCACAGCTCGAGGTGCGACGTCGGGAGCAGGCGGTCGCGTCGGCGCGCCTTCTCGAGTCAGGAACGGATGTCGGCACCAATCAGGACTGCTGCGTTAAGATCAGTGCGCCCGAGAGCGGCCGTGTACTCAGGATCGTCCAGCAGGACGAAGCAGTTGTTCAGGCCGGGGCGCCTCTCGTCCAGATCGGCGATCCGAGGGATCTTGAGATCGTCGCGGATTTCCTCTCGACCGAGGCCGTCCAGATCAGGAGCGGCGCCCCGGTCACCATCGATGGCTGGGGTGGACCGGTCCTGCGCGGCCGCGTGGTGCGCGTCGACCCGGCCGGCTTCGCCAAAGTCTCCGCCCTCGGGATCGAGGAACAGCGCGTCGGCACTGTCATCGATCTCGTCGATCCACCCGAATCCTGGGAACGGCTGGGTCACGACTTCCGCGTCATCGTTCATGTTGCAATATGGGAATCCAACGATGCCCTGACAGTGCCTGCGAGCGCGCTGTTCCGCCGAGGCGACGACTGGGCCGTCTTTGCCGTCAAGGACGGGCGTGCCCATGCAACGGTCGTCCGCACGGGACAGCGAAACAGCAAACTGGTGGAGGTGCTATCCGGGCTCTCGCCGGGGGATCGGGTCGTGCTGCATCCGAGCGACCGCGTAGCGGAAGGCACAACGGTGGCGGAGCGGGAGCCGCGCTGACGGTACCGAGACCGCCTGACCGCAATGCGGATCGGGGGCGAGCATCTCCTGCGGGCGCTCGAAGTCTTGTGCGATACGGACGAAAGCAAGCGTAGGGAAGGTCATAGTGCCGTTGACGGCGCCTATCGCGCTGTTGCTGGTATTCGCAGGCACTCTTAGATGCCTAGATGCCGACAAGCTTGCTGCCGGCATCTGCGCGCAGGTGGCGCTAAATGTCGAAGGACGCAAGGATCGGGCAGGGGCCAGACTTGTCCGCCGCGCATTCCCCGACGAGCCGCTGCAGTGCTTTCCGTGCGCGCTGAAGCTCGGCGATCCTTGTATCCAGAGCGTCGATGCGGTTCCGCGCCAGGCTCCGTGCTCGCTCCCTGTCCTCGCCCGAGTCGAGATCGAGGAGCTCCTTTATCTCCTCCAGCGTGAAGCCAGCCGTCTGCGCCTGCCTTATGAACAGCAGCCGTCGAACGTCGCCGTCACCGTAGCGGCGCACCCCCATTGACCGCCGCGGCGTGTCGAGCAGCCCACGCCGCTGATAGTAGCGGATGGTCTCCACGCCTACCTGTCCGGCTGCCGCAAGTTTTCCGATTGTCATTTCCATGGCCTATTGACTCCGTACCATGGTACGGAACGTATTGTCGTGCCAACAGTTTCACAAGAGACAAGGAGACGTGAAATGTTGGACAGGACAAATCCCGGAAATCTCTCCAAGAAGGCCGTGCTCTATCGCATGGTGATGGCGGAGCATACCTGCCCGTACGGATTGAAGGCGAAGGACTTGTTGAAGCGGTCGGGCTATGAAGTCGATGACCGTCACCTGACGACGCGCCAAGAGACGGACGCCTTCAAGGCGGAGCACGGGGTGGCGACCACGCCGCAGGTGTTCATAGGCGACGACAGGATCGGCGGCTACGACGATCTTCGCCGGTTCCTTGGGAAGCCCGTCGCGGACCCGAAGGCCACGACCTACCGCCCGGTGATCGTCCTGTTCGCGTTGACCGCCCTGATGGCTGCAGCCGCTAGCTATGCGGTCAGCGGCGATCCGCTCACGCTGCGGGCGGCGGAATGGTTCATCGCCTTCTCGATGGTCGCTCTTGCAATGCTGAAGCTGCAGAACGTCGAGAGCTTCGCAACGATGTTCCTGAACTATGACCTCTTGGCGAAGCGCTGGGTTCCGTACAGCTACATCTACCCGTACGCCGAAGCGCTGGCTGGAATTCTGATGATCGCTGGAGCACTGAACTGGCTGTCGGTTCCGGTTGCGCTCTTCATCGGCACCATCGGAGCGGCATCCGTCTTCAAGGCGGTCTACATCGACAGGCGGGAGCTGAAGTGCGCGTGCGTCGGCGGGTCCAGCAACGTTCCCCTCGGCTTCATCTCGCTCACTGAAAACCTGATGATGATCGCCATGGCCCTCTGGATGGCTGCCGCCTCGTTCGGCATCGCTGCCGGGCACGCCATGTAGCGCAAGCGGCACTTATGCTTTACACCGGGAAGGGGTTCGATGCCTTTCCCAGCGGTCGCATCGTCGCTATGACATCCAAGGTTCGAGCGTGACTGCGATCCACTCTACCAATCCTTGACTCCCGGTCCCCCTCTTGCGCGAATCCAGCATCTTGGAGGGCGATTCGTGGAACTGGAAATGTCATATCGGCAGAAGGCGGATGCTGCGGTCAGGGACCTCCTTCTCGAATTCGAGTGCCAACCAATCCTTTTCGTCGAAAGCGGAATCTCGCGAAGGTACTTCGGCGCGCCAAATTGGCACGAGCTGCTGAAGGTTCTTTTCCAGAAAATTCCAGGCGGTTCCGATACGTACGAATACCTCAGGCAGAAGCATGACGACGACCCTATCGCCATAGGATCCGTGCTTTCGGATATGGTCTTCGAATGGGCGTGGAAGCAGGCGAGGGCGGAGTTCCCGGAGGAGTTTTTCAGCACGAAGGTCGGGAAGGATTCGTTCCTGAAACACCTCGCCTGCAAGCACATCGAGGCGATCACGCCGAAGGTCACCGAGATCGCGGACACCCACCTTCAGAAGGAGCTTGAGGCGCTTGCGGATATCAAGCCGCACGCCATCATCACGACGAACTACGACCTGTTCCTCGAGCAGGTCTTCGATGGATACGAACCCATCACCGGGCAGACTATCCTTCGATACAATACGAACAGCTTCGGCGAGATTTTCCATATCCACGGCGACATCTCGAATCCCACCTCGATCGTTCTGACGCAACGTGACTACGCTGAGTGGAGCGAGAAGAAAAAGTACGTCTCGGCCAAGTTGCTCACGTACTTCGCGGAGCATCCAGTCTTCATCTTCGGCTATGGACTCGGCGACCCGAACGTCAAGGCAATCCTTCGGGACATCGGAGAGCTCGTCGCCGACGAGAACGGGCTGATTCCGAACGTCTACCAGGTCGTCTGGCATCCCAGCCTCAGCGACAAGCATCCACCGGACCAGGCGGTGTTCGCCGTCGATGGAAGGGAGTTCAGGATTCGAGCGATCCATACGAGTGACTTCGAATGGATCTTCAAGGCGCTGAAGAGCCAGTCTGCGCTCTCGTCGATCCACCCAAAGCTCGTCCGCGCCTTGGCCGCTCGGACGATGAAGCTCATCCGACACGACATTCCGTCAGGATCCGTGCAGGTGGACTACGACGTCCTCGAAAGAGTCGCGGGCGAAAAGGACTACCTGCCGAAGCTCCTCGGCATCACGGTCGTCGACAATCCGAACCAGTCGCATCCGTACACATTGACGCAGTTGTCCCAAAGACTCGGCCTTCCGAACTGGCAGGCAGCGAACCATCTCCTCAACCGCATCAAGGAGGAGAAGGCGATCGGCCTTCGTTCGACGGACAACCGGTATCACTGCAAGATCAAGACCGGAAACAAGGCTTCGAGCATGGCTCGGAAATGGTCTCACGAAGGAGTCGATTTGTTGAAAAAGGTGCTCAACAACGAGGATTACGAGATCATCCAGGCATAGTTAAGCTGGGATTCGGCAGCGACGAGGAATCCTATGACACTGCGACCACCAAGAAGACTCGATGCGAGCGAATCCCAGGTCGAAGGATTCGAATGATGTATTTCTGAAACTTGACCGCCCTAAAAACCAGTCGAAAACACGATACGTTCCGAACCGAGTATATTTTAGCACAATACACGGTTTTTTCTTTCGAAAATCGATCTCCATCGCGGTTTGTACGATCCAGCGCATGGATTTCTGAAATTATACTCACGGCCTAAAAGAGTGCGATTTCGGGGAAAATGCGCAGCGCATAACAAAAAAATATTTGCGGGACGGCTCTTTTTTTGCTGCCGCGGCGGCGGGAACGTACCAAGCCAAGGGGATCTGCCTCGAAGCGACTGGGCTGATAAAACAGGGGATAGGTCACGAGCGCTTCGGGAATCGAAAATTATGGCTGACGAATCCAAGAATCCGTGTCGCCAATCCAGGATTATCTGGCGACGCTCATCATCCTTGAACCCACCCGGCTACAGGTTCTGTCAAAGCTGAATAGGGCTGCGACGTCGCCAGCCATTTAGAAATGCGACACTGCCCGCCGGCTTGCTCTGCCAGTCAGCCCCCGATCCGACCGGCTGGTCCGGGTTGAAAGGGCGGAGCGGGGGTGGGTGATGACACTCCCCTTCGGCTTTAGCTTTCTCAGTAGCAATTGTTTTGTCGCCGGTTGATACTCGCTTGCACCTGCATAGGGCGAGGTAGGGATCACAGCCGCACGATGCTTCCGGAAATCAAGCTGCATGGTGACGTCGATGTCGCCGCACTGTCCCCACTTCTTCGCGGTATGCTTCTTTCGGTTGCCTATGCTGACGGTGAGGGCGGCATAGGATTGACGGCGACCGGCGCCATGAACCGCAAGTTCGTGCATTGGGCCGCTGTGCACTTCCTTTGGCCAGGCTTCACAGCCGAAGACCTCTACAGCATCAACAAGGTGCTCAATGAAAGCGACATGCCGCCGCTTTGGGTGGTGCGCGACATGACCCGTCATCTGAAGCTTCTTCGTCGGAAAAAAGATGTGCTGCTGCCAACCAGACGCGGCCGGGAGTTCCTGGTGAACCCGCAAACCTTCTTCGATCTGATCGCCACGGATTATCTCTATTCGTATGTCCATACCACCGAGCGGGAAGAGGAGGTCCGAGCGCGGTTACGCTGGTGGCGCATGTTCCTCAATCTTCTCAATATCAAAGCCAGGGAAGGGTGCACGCCAATAGACGTTGTGAAGATCCTCTATCCAGACTTGGCGCCTCTGTCGGACACCGAAATGACCATAGAAGCCTGGAAGTTGAAATCCGATCTCCAATATGGCGTCTTTCGGCGCTTGTGCTGGCTCGGTGTGCTCTATGAGTAGGACATGACGACTCCGACCGCTCATGGTCTCGACCAGGCTGAAGGTCGTCATCCTTGCTCCCAACGTTGGCTTTGACCAGTGCGTCGAGAGGCGAGACTGTCGCATCTCTAACTGGCCCAACTGTCGCATTACTAAATAGCCACTACAGGTTCTGTGGCAGCCAAGTTGAACTGTCCGCTTTGGCGCAAAGTAGAAATGTCACTTTGGGCGGCGCATCGTCAGCCATTTAGACATGCGACACTCGACATCTCCGTTGGCGCTGAGGCAAGCCCCCGACCG
>NZ_JACVBF010000026.1:0-61540 GCF_014852195.1 Ensifer sp. ENS08 | reverse complement strand
TGCCGTTCTGGTTCGAGCATTACAACAATCTTCACCCGCACAGCGCTTTAGGATATCAATCCCCGCGCGAGTTCATCAGCTCGCAATCTCAAGCCTGAGCATGTCCGGTCTTTTGGGGGCAACTCCAAGTTCGACGAACTGACCCGTTGGATACTTTGATAAATACGCTTCAATCATCTCGGCGTTACCGGTGTCCCGCACCGTTTCCCAGAATGAAACCTCGATTCCTGGCTCGCCCGCCCCAGACCCACCTTGAGCAACGCGCGCGGCTGCGAGTTCGGCGAACTCGCCCGCAGGGTATCGCTTCAGATATAGGAGATATTCGGCCGGGTCATCGCTCTCCTGAACCGCCTCCCAAAAAGCCACCTCAACCCGGCGCGCTTCATCTTTGTCTTGGTCTTCCGGCAGGGTCTGATCGACCGAAGAGGATCGCTCCGGGTGTTGGACGGACGTTAGCTCTGCACTGGGGCTTGGTTCGGACTGCGGGTCAAACAGAACACGGAACACCCGGAGCGGGCGCGAAATGTTCTTGACCTGATGCTCACCCAAATCCTCAAAGGTGGTGTCGACGCGATCGCGCAGATGATCTCGTACTCCTCGCGTTACACAGATGCCGCCGGCATCGGCCAGGCCTTCAAGCCGAGCGGCGATGTTGACCCCATCCCCGAAGATATCGCCGTCTTTCACCAGAACATCGCCGACGTTGATCCCGATGCGGAAGTACATCTTGTGTTTGTCGGCAAGCGGCCGGTTGGCACGCCACATGGCCTGCTGGATGGCGATCGCACAGTTGAAGGCATGCACAATCGATGGGAATTCCGCCAACACGCTGTCCCCCGCGGTCCCGAAGATCTCTCCATGAGCACTTTCAATAAGGCCGTCGATGATAGTACGATGCGATGTCAAGGTCGCCAGGGTCTGCTCTTCGTCGGCATTCATCAACCGCGAGTAACCTTCGATATCGGCAGCCAGGATCGCTGCAAGCTTTCTTTCAAGTGGTGGCGCCTCCATGTGAACGATCCGATCCAACGCGTGCGTTTCGATGTGCAGTCGATCATCAACCGATGAGCACGCGGCTTTGTTCCTTCCGTAAACGTTTGATCTCATCCGCGGGCGTATCACCCAAAGGCCGAATTTTGCTCGACCGAAATCTGCCTCGAGGTGGAGTGCCGCGAGGGTTCTAACAGGGTAGTTCCACTCCGCTTCCCCTCGCACCAAGGCATCGGCCAGAGGGTGAAAGGCTTCAAAGTTGACGTCCTACAAGCCTCAGCGCAGGACTCCTGCTTCACGGGCAGCTTCTTCAAAGGCCAATCGGGCCATGTAACCAGGCAAGTGACCATTCATGGCTTCGAGACAGGTGGTCAAAGCAGCCTGATATGCTGGACCGGATCTGGATCCGGACCAATTGTTTCGCAAAACCGCTACCGCTTCACTGGCTGATCCAACCAACACCTCGTGATCCGCATTGGGCAGGCTTATCACAACGCTTTCGTTCCAGGGTGCCGGTTGTTTTGCTTTCTCTAGATCGCGTCCGTAGCGTTCCTCGCGTTCCCACCGATCCTCTGCCATGGCGTTCTCCTTCTCGAACACCTTCAAACCGGAAAAACAGGAATGTGTTCCCAGTTCGAGCAACGAGGTTGGGCACGGATCCGCCCCCTTTTTTAGCCGGTCTGCCTTCTTCCCGTTATCGAGGTGCCCCCGCAAGGCTCCTTGTTCGGGAACTGTTGATGGGGTCGCGAAGCGACAGCCCCCCCCGCACTTTCACGCGGCGTCTTTCAACGCGTCAGGACGTTGTAGGTGGCCCACCGCTGATCTCGCAGACTGCTTCTATCCCCCGAGTGACGAATGTCGGGATTTCGCCGGCGTCCAGTTGGCGCCGCGTATCTTTAGCACTGCGTTGCTCTCCGCTGAGGCCATAAAGCTACGGGCGCGGGATCGTCGACGGGCAAACTCTTCCCGTGGGGGGATCGGCCGCCTGTGGAGTCGTCGCACCGTTGTCCCCGTAACCAGCGCCGCAGGCACATTTGAACAAATGCGCAGCCAAGGCGTTTAGCTGCTATCCACAATTCACAGGAGGAAATGACATGGATTGGGACCGTGTTGAAGGTAACTGGAAGCAATTCAAGGGACAGATCAAGGAACAGTGGGGGAAACTGACCGACGACGACTTGGACCAAATCGCTGGCAAACGCGATCAGCTCGAAGGCAAGATACAGGAACGGTATGGCCTCGAAAAAGATCGGGCACGACAAGACGTGGATGACTGGTTCGGCCGGCAAACCTGGTAATCTTCAGAGCGCCCCGCCCCAGGCGGAGCATCTGGTGTGCCCCAAGCGGCCCGACGGCTACGGCGCGTCGGGCCGCTAAACTGCCCTCCAGCTACCGGTCGGGAAAACTTGCTTCAGATAAACTCGCGCGCTGTTCGCCGCGAAAGAGCATCCATTTTGTATTGAAGGCGATACGACTCTCGGGGGGAAAGGGTGCTCGATCGGGCGGCAGTTCGAACTGCACAACTGAAGCGAATTTCTCCAACCTCACCTCAAGATGCCGAGTGCCTGCCACGCGCCGGCTTCCGGTGATAGACCCCACAAGACCGTGTTCGGATCCCATGACGAGTTGTATATCGTGGGCCGAAAGTAGAGGGCCGCCTGACCATCGTGCTCAGTTGTCGGTAGCCCCGTAGATCGGCCCTCAAGCCAGATCTCGCGGCCGGAAACACTGACGCTTAGGCAGTTCGACTGGCCAATGAACCCGTAAACGAACTGAGACGGGTGAGCGGAGATCTCGTCCGGCGTGCCCGTCTGCTCGTTTGAGCCGTTGTTCAGCACGACAATACGGTCGGCTAGCTCAAGCGCCTTCCCCTGGTCGTGCGTGACAAAAACAGTCGTGTATCCAGTTCGATCGTGGATGTACTCGACGAGGGTGCACTGTTCGAGAGTGCCATGTGGCTCGAGCACACCGACGCGGTGCGGACGCATAGGGAACTTTTCGGATCGATGGCCGTTTGTGATTTGCCGATGATCCCGACGCCGGATCATCGACCGGGCTCCGACGCGAAGGCGTGCGGAACCCGCCAGGTACACGCTCGCTTGGCCCCGTTATCGCCTTTCGGGGCCATTTTTTTTGTTCGCTCCCTGCCGACAGGAACCTGTTCAGCCCCGTGCGTTTTTTTCGCTTGTCTTGATGCCAAGTGTCCCCCGAAGTAGCCCCTCGCCTCGTCGCGCCCGACGGGGCCACTTCTTTATGAATTGATCGACAGGGGATTCCCGGACCTGCGATGGCTTTGGCCCACTAGGTGCCCGACGGATGAGCCGCACGCGCCAGCGCGCCGCCTGGTCATTTCTTACGGTGTAATGGAACCGATACGAAGTCTCGACGTTTCTGGCTTGGTGAGACCCTGAGCCCCCGATCAGGGTGACACCTTCACAATCCGCCCGGAAGTGAAGTACTCTCTCTCGATAAGTGCCTCTGGCCTCGTCCCGACGGGGCCATTTCTTTTATGATCCCTAGTCGCCGCGGCCATTACCACGACGGGGCCCGCGGTCGCCGATGAGGATTATCGTCGTGGGTGGACGAAGGCGCCCGATTTAGCCGCGAATGCATTGAGCAGGATCGGCGCGGCGCCGTGGGAGTGGACCCCGTTCCAACACAGCCTGTTGGCTCTGTCGACGGAAGGGGCCTTTTCCTTTTTAGTCGCTTCCTGCTTGCGTCCATTAAAAAAGACAGCCCCATCGCTGGGGCCGTGAGGTAAAACATCTGACGCTTCTGTTGAACGGTCCGCAGGCAAACCGCGCTCGATAGGCCCCATCTGCGGAGTTGAGGTTGAAGGTGGGGCCTAGAGGCGCTTTCGATCACCAAGCGGCGGTCGAGCAAGACGTTAGAACGTAGGAAAGCGCCAACGGTTCCACCATGGGACTTCAGTCCCATAACCCCGGCGCAATGGTCCTAATCCCGTGGAGAACTGACCCCGATACGCTATTTCTAATCCTCAGCCTATGGCGAACTATTCGGCATAGGCCGACAACGACACCAGGGCAGCCTGCCCGTCCCTTCGGTTCGCTCTGGTGTCGTTGCCGACCGGAGGAATGGACTATGTACGAACAATACCGCTACGGCGGGCCACCGAAAAAATTCTCGACAGGGTTTCTTATCGGCGTGATGCTCTTGGCGATGCTCGTCATCGGCGGATACCTCGTCGTGAACAGCGCGTTATCGCACGAACCTCAACAATCCGTCGCCATCGTCCTTCCGACACCTTTGGCATCCTCGAAGTAGTTCTCGACTGAAACAGGAAAGCAGCCATGAGACTGATGCACTTAGGGCGAACCCGCCTTGAAATGCTCTGCCACGATATCTCCCTCAGCGACGCCAAGCCAGAGAGCGCTGCCTACTCGATCTCTTCGAGGCTTACGCGTTCGTCTCCTCAACGCGAGCTTCTGCGGGAATACCCGGCCCGTAAAGAGCAGATTGCCGAACTCCAACAGATCTACGCCGACAAGGCAGAGTCGTCGCCCTACTCACGCTAACCGATGACTATTTTCATGAGCATGGCCAAGCGCAAGCGTTATCCCAGTATCCCCGATAAGGGCGGAGACAGTTGTGCGCCTGATAGCGAAGTGGGTCGCAGTATGGCTTCACGGCCTCAATGGAGGAGCGGCTCTACTGAAAAAAATCGACGTCAGATGGACCCCGGTGAAATCCCGGCCTTCGTCGACGACGTCATCGAGGCAGGCTGCGACATCTGCGCCGTGGGGCATGACAGCTACGTGATTAGCGAAATTGAGGAGCAGACCGCAACTAAGGAAAAGCTTGACCGAATAGTAGAGAAGTACGGCGATCGCGACGCCCTGAGGTGGGAGATCGTCGCCTACCTTTGGTCGATTGGCCGGTTCCTAGAGCTTGCGTCCGAAATCACCCGTCACTAGTTTCGCAAACTCCCGCGGGCAGACACAGTGCCGAGGCTACGGGTAGAATAAAAGCCTCTGCCGGGATCGGCAGAGGCCAATGCACGCTGGTGCAAGCGGCTCGTCTGAGCGGATGGAGCACGCTTCAAAAGCTACTGATGAAGGGCGGGGCGACAATTCACCCCAATGGAAGTGCATGCTCCGCCGACATGGAAAGTTTCGCTTCTTGAGCTACCATTGGGAGCGCGCCATATGGGAACGGTTTAGGCTGCACGCCTCTGGGTCTTGATCGCCTTGGAAGTTGGCTTGTCGCCCTTAGCCCTGACGCCATAATTTCGTATGTCTTCAACTGCCCGCCGTCGACCTCCTGCAGAATCCCCTTCATCACGTGCCCGAATAGCCCGAAATGGGTATTTCCCCGGTGGAACCAGGCAAGCCCTGCCGACGTTTTGTGGACGCGAATACCACGAACGCTTTGCCGCCCTTCATGGGAGGTCCCAAATGTACTTTCATTCGGATGATCTCAACTGCGCTCTCGGCCCTAAAGACGTAGAAATGCTGCATCGAGTATTTGAGAGGACCTGCTTCTTAGCGGGATTTCCCAAACTTTCCAAGCGAGGCAATCAACTGGCAAGATTCCTGATTGACGAGTTCCGTGTCGGCCATACCGACGAGGCTTGCCTCCTGGAGTGCGCTCTCTGGTTCACAAAGCGGGATACGCGACAATCGGAGTTCTCGTCTCGTCGTGGGCTGGGTGAAATATCCCGTGTTCGTGGCCCGGCACATGAGTAATCTGGAGGCTACATGGGTTTAGTTCACCTCGGACGGGCGCGCTTGGCAATGGCTCTGCCCGCTCATCGCGAACGATTGCGTTCAGTCAAAGATCATGGTTTGTACGACCTCTTCGAAAAATATGCGTTGGCGGCAAATACACTCGATGCTCTTCAGCGCGAGACGCCCCGACGGGAGGAGCGAATCCATGATTTTCAGCAGCTTTGCCTGGATTTACAGGCTGAGGTCGTCGTCGTGCTTGACCGGCTGCACGAGGAGAGCTGGTAGTCAGACGCAAATTGCATTCACAAACGTGATACGTCTGATCGCCTCAGCGAAGCTCACACCGAATGCCATCACCGCTTGAGGGATGATGTTACGGTCGGAATCAATTCCTCTCGCGCCACCTGAAAGGCGATAGCCCAACACGAAGCAGTCAGGCGGAGAACGCGGAAGTCTCGAGCCACGGGGATCCTCTGTTTCAGTGACCGATCACCTCGCCAGCTCTCAGTTCCGATTCGCGTCCTTCAGAACTGGCAAAGTGCATTTCTATCGACCGCCGTTCTCGTTACTCTCTCGATCTTCCCTAGGGTCCGTGGTTCCTCTTTCTGCCCCCCGCAATGGGGCATAAGGACACCTTGGAGATGGCTACCAGGGCGTATTCGACAGCGGCAGCCCGCGCACCTCAACTGGCCCGCGACCGGAGGGCAGGCCCCTATAGCGTGGCCGGAGAGGACATCGACGCTGCTCGCTGAGAGGCGCGGGAGCGGGTTCTGATTTCCCAACTCAACCAACGCGTTAGGAACATTCTCGTGGTTGTTGCGGCAGTTGACGCATGTTCTTGAGCTTCGTTGATTGAGCGCCGGGGATATTCGTCTTGGAAAATCTCGCGGGTGCGACGGTCGTTCCCACGACCGCTCCAACCGCGCCCACTCGCCGAGCGAACTATTCTTTCGACCGGTCCTGATCGAACCCCACGTCCCAGTCTTTCGGAGGTTCCCTATCTCCTGGCGGACTGCGGTGACCCGACATATCCTCAGACCCGGTGATCACGGTCGGCTTGGCGCTCGATACTCCCGTGCTCTTGCGGTTGCCTTGGGGGTCCGCAAACTGGCCCTTCGCGTCGGCCCTGGTCTTGGTCGCGTCAGAAGGGTCATTTCTCGCGGGTTCCCGATTGTTTTCGCCGGCCGCATCCCGATCCTTTTCGGGATCATTCGGCCTCGTTTTCTCCGGCCCTTCCCATCGCGGTGACTGGTCAGCGCTGCCCGGCGCGCCATCGTTCGGTTTGGTAATCGACATGTCTGCCTCCTTTTCGAAAGGCCGAACAGGCGATGCGCGTTGAAGTTCCCATCGGGATGCATCCGCACAGGCAGGCGCGCTGCACGTATGCGGGTTCGACACCCAACGTCGCGGGGCGATTTTTTGCTCGGCGGGGAACCATATCGATCCCCCACGCTTCTGTTGGTCCCCGCCGACTCTAGGGCGGGACCAACCGAGGAGAACGACAATGGCAAATCAACGCAGCCAGGGCGGCAGCAGCGAACAGCATCGCAAGGCTGGCGAACAAAGCCATAAGAACGACGACAAGCAGCGACAATCCGGCGGTCGCGAAACCGGGGCTGGCAAGAGTGCCGGTTCGGGCGGGGCTAAGAGTGGCGCTGGCACCACGGGCGGCGGTCGCGGCACCGACCGCAAGAGCTGAGGTTCCATGGAAAGGCGGCCAAGGACGTGCACGACTCGATGACGTCGACCGAACCCAGAGGTTTCGGGAAGTCGGCAGGTCACAGTGCCTCGAGCCCTTCCCGGGATCAGATGACGCGGAAGTCCGTCTGGAGACTGAGGACGAAATGCGGACTGTCTGCCCGGTTCCAGGCGAGGTCGCGAGTGCCGATTTGTCCACTCGCTAACCGGACGGGCTGGCTCATCCTAGTTTAGCATGATGACCGTCCGCCATCCCGGCGGGCGGTCCTTTTTGCATGAAAGCGTTGACAATCTTCGGAACCACCGGTCGCCGAACCGTGTTTTGCGTTGGCGTGTACCAACGAGACAGGAGACAGGAACCATGAACATCATCGCACAACAGGTGCTCACAGATCCCGGAGGCGTGATGACCGTCGAATGGGTTGCAGAAGGCGGAGATGTGATTTCCGTTCGCCTACAAAGCACTGGCGGAGACCTTGGCGTCGATGCGGCCGTGACCAAGGCCAAAGCTATGATGGTGCAAGTAGCCGCGTTCGAAGAGGGGGATGACCGCGAAATCGTCGGTGGCGATGAAACGGGATCGCCGGCGGTGGAGTCTTTGAGAAGCGCGCGCAGCGCAAAGGATACCGGCACTCTGGAAGAACAGCTCGACGAAGGTCTCGAGAGTTCGTTTCCCGCAAGCGACCCGGTTGCCGCGACCACCAGCTCTATTCCGACCGGACGCTCCGATCCCACGAAGAACGAAAGCTAGACACGCGGCCCGCGCGCACGTCTTCTTTGCTCGATCGCCAGCGCGTTGCCAGCGGGCGCTCGGCTGCACCCCGGATCCCGCATACGGCTTAACTCTTTCCACTTGGCAGTTGGACCTGCCGACAGGAGACCTATCATGAAACAGCTCGTTCTTGCTTCACTCGTGCTCACTCTGGCCGGTTCGGCCCTCGCCCAGTCCGCAATGGAAAAATCCGGCATAAACTCGCTGATCGGTGCTGCACCTAAAACACAGGATTTCGTCCAGGAAGCGGCGACAAGCGATCTGTTCGAAGTTCAGTCCAGCAGGCTTGCTTTGGAAAAGGGCGATGCCGCAACGAAGGCCTTCGCTCAGAAAATGGTCCAAGACCACGAAAAGACGACTGCTGACCTCAGTGGCCTCGTCTCCAGTGGCAAGGTCAAGGCGACCCTGCCGAAGACCATGACGACCGCTCAAAAGGACATGCTCGCCAAGCTGAACGATCTCAAGGGCGAAGACTTTGGGAAACAGTACCGTTCCGATCAGCAGGAAGCGCATGAAGATGCGGTGGACCTGTTCAAGCGCTACAGCGAAGGCGGAGAAAACGCTGAGTTGAAGGCTTGGGCTGCAAAAACGCTTCCGGCCCTGGAGCACCATCTAGAAATTGCGAAGAACCTTATCAAATAGCGCAATGGCGGTTCGAGGGCACGGCCGCGACTATCCGAGATGAAGCTCGATGGGACGAGGATCGCGGTGCGAGCGTCCGGGTCTAACTGGCGGGGCGCAAAATTGCGCTTTGATCGATTGAGCCGCAGCATCATCCAGGTTTTAAACCCGGTACCGATGGGGCTTACTTTGGCGCTTGTTGGAGGGCCTTAGTTCTCGTCACCCGGATATGCAGAGTTCTTCAGCAGGGTGGCAACATGGGATGCATTGCGGGCAAGCATTGCAATCATCGTTTTTACCGGCTCAGGGGTCTTTCTCAGATCGACGAAGTTGGTAGAGCCCATCGCTTCGCCAACCCAGTAAGCGACCGCATTTGCCGGAATGGTGAAGCCGACGTCGTTGAGTGCCTGAAAAACTTCAGCGGAAACGTGATGGGCGCCGTCTTCGTTGCCGACGACAGCAACGACGGCAATCTTGCCGTAAGAAACAATGCGCCCTTTTTCGTCGGTTTCATCAAGGAATGCGTCCATCCTCTCCAGGGCACGCTTGCAGACACTCGATGGCTGCCCGAGCCAGATGGGCGTGCCGATGAGCAGGATGTTGGCATCGAGGATCTTCTTGCGTATATCGGGCCAATCATCCCCCTCACCTTCATCGGAAGTCACGCCTGGTTTTACGTTGTGATCGGCCAGGCGGACCGTCTCAGTGTCGACGCGATGCTTCTCGAATTCCGCCGCAATAAGACTTAGGATTTTATCGGTGGACGACGCCTCGGTGGCTGCGGAGGATTTTAAGGTGCAGTTTAAGGCAAGCGCTTTCAGGGGCATCGACGGATCCTTCTCACTCGGGACGGGTAACCGGGTTGTTCAAACGACCAGATGTCGTTGACGCTCCGGACTGCGTTACGCTTCACGGCGAGGCGTCGCCGCTAAGAATTCTTCGGTCTTCACGAGTTCGAGCTGGACTGAATACCGATCGCTGAGCAGATCCATGGCGGCATCGTGCGTTTCGTCGGCGCCGCTATAAACCGCATCGCAAAGCACGGTGACGCCAAACCCGAGATCGATCGCGCCGAGGATGGTCGCCAGGACGCAGATATCCGTCTCGCCGCCGGTAACGACGAGGGTTTCCACGCCTTCTTGTCGAAGGTGCGAAAACAACCGGCCATCAACCCAGGGCGAATAGGTCGTTTTGTCGAAGACGCGGGCTGGCGGCACAAGGTTTTGAAAGGAGGGCGGCAGCTCGAGCATTTCTTTAGGCAGGTGCTCGCCGGTCATCATCCACCATTTTTGATAGTAATCCCTCCAACTTCCCGCCGCGTCGCGTGGATTCTGGGGTGGCATAAATCGGGTGAAGATTGTGTTGCTCGCATGGCGTTCCGATATTTCGACAAGTTGCGGTAGCACGTTTTTCATCCACGGCACGTGCCACGGCGTCTGCTCCAAAAACATCCGCTGGGCATCGACGCAGATATGCCGCCACTTGCCGACTGCTTCCATGCCCCGGTGCCTCCTTCAAGATCAACCGAACCCGCGAACGGCGTGACTGGTTCCCGGATGCCCGGAGTTTTCTGCCACAGGCCAATCACCACAGGCACACAGAACCTTCTTGCAGGCTCCGCGTTCTCTCTTGAGACAGGAGAGCATCAATAGCCTCACAAGCAGACACACCGATTTCGACCCGATTCTCACCCCACGAACGGGCATGACCAGTCCTGGGCTCAACAAGCGAGAATTCAGGCGACGATATCTCACACAATGAGAGGCCGCCAGCGTTTGAACACCTGAAGGCCCAGCTTAGTGACATCGCCAACGCCGCATGGGATGCCTATATGAGTCCAGAATGAGCCCCTACACCCGCAGGGCGGGACCCGGCTATAGAGATCCAGCCTACGAACTCTGTGTTGACTGGATTGCCGCGAAAAGCGATCGATGAGGCGAAAGTACGTCATGACGACAATACGTCGGCCATCTGGAATTCTGTTGGTCAACGCATCCGCGCGAAGCGAGCACACCTGTCCGGGGAGAATCCAAGTTCTATCGCAAGCTGGAGTTGGCTAAGGCGTCGATTGAAGAAAGAGGCGATGTTGACGTCGAATTCCTGTCGCTCGACCGGATAGCCTCTGAGTACGGTCGAAGCATTCACCCCCGCACGGCTTGCTTCTCCACCTCGCCAGCACTTTGTCATTGGCCCTGAGATGGACGGCTGGGCTTACCCGCGGCATCTCAAGGGCCGGATTTTCTCCGTCGTCGTGAGCGACACCGAAGGTGCGAAGAACACGCGGCGGGGCCGCGATCCACGTGGGCCGACAAGGGCGCGCCTTGAGATATGGACCGAGCCTCGTTGGTGAGCATGCAGAACCCGATGTTCTCGATGAGGTCGAGACCGTTTCGGTATCGCCTTGGTCGTGTATCAGTTTGCTTCACCTTTGATGATTGGATAAAACGGCGGCTGCCAGGCTGAAGTTCCACGAGCGCCCGATCACGCGGACGGCGCGCCGCCAAAACCGGCACTCCATCGGAGGCCAGACTACTTTGCTCTGCGTTGAGCCAGATGCATTCGAGCAGGTGCGCATCCACGGAACTTGTTTGGACCTGCTGGATTGACCAGGGTGGAGGCGCTGGTCTTGCCGAACACAATCGACGGGTAACGCACCACATACCATCGCTCTGCGCGAGGAATCTGCGATGTCTATGCTCGTCCTTGTTGCTGCTGCTTGTGGTTTCCTCGGAGTGCTGTCGCTCCTCTGGGAAGCACTGCGAACCCGGCCTCTCAGTGACTTTCACCGATCCGCCCGCTCAAGACCAACACTAGAGCCCAAAGGTCAGGCCTTCGCTTTGTCGGGCCGGTCAGAAACCGGATTGGCCTGAGCTTGATCGTGGCCGGCATCTTCATCTTTTTGACCGTCATGTAGATCGGCCGCTAGACCACGGAGCGGAACCTTGCCTGTTATCGAGAGTTTGAACGCGAGGTAGCGAGAAGGAGCGAAACCATGCCTCGAGGTGACAAGTCCGCATACACCGACAAGCAAAAGCGCAAGGCCGAGCATATTGAGGAGGGCTATGAAGACCGTGGCGTTCCGAAAAAGGAGGCCGAGCGTCGAGCCTGGGCCACGGTGAATAAGGAAAGCGGCGGCGGCAACAAGTCCGGTTCGGGCCGTGGGCACCCGGAGAGCAACGCCTCGTCTGAAAAGGGTGGAAGAAAAGGCGGACAAGCCGCTGCTTCGAGACCTAAAGCAGAGCGATCGGCCTCCGCAAAAAAGGCGGCTGCAACCCGTAAGCGCAACGCGGAAAGCGTCCATCATTGATCCACGACACAGGCGGCGGGTGCCGGTGTGGGACGTAACGTTCAAGGAGAAAACATGATGGACTGGGATCGCGTAAAGCGATCGGTCCGATCTTTACGCTCCTGGACCTCACGCCACTTGGCCGACAGGAAACCTGGCAGGACGTGCCGTCCGGCCGTACGCAGGGAGATCCATACAAGTGGTGGGGGCTTCACGACCACTACGGAACCGCGAACAAGCCTGACATCGTTAGCCCGTAGCCCCTGCTGAAGGAGGATGTCTAGCGGCTTGACGAAGTGTTCAGGATCATCGGCAAAAAGCCTGAAAAAAGATGTGGCGCAATCATGGGAAGGCGGCTCGATCATGGAAGTGTATCAAGGCTCGCCCGCGCTCGACGCCGGACTGCTTGCAGCCGCACAGGCTGTCGAACACTACGAACGGCTCGCTGAGGACCTGGGCGCTGCAGCTGGGCATGAAAGACGCCAAGCTGCTTATGACGACGCTTGACGAAGAGCAGGCGACGGAGATCGCCCTGACCGCGACCGCCACCAAGGTCGTCAATCAGACCGCCGAAAAGCGGCCTGACGCAAACACCAGCCCGGCTTGATCCTTTTATCGAGCCGGGCAAAGGCTCCGGGCTCAAGCTTGGCGTCGGGACCGCGACTCTGGCAAAGCTTCCCGGCTAAAGCCGGGGGTCCAGTCTGTCGTCTCCAACTCATGATATCAGACTGCGATCACGAAAGTGCTTCCCATATCTTTGCAGCGGGATCACAGTGATGGCAGGCAAACTCTTAAGCAGGCCTCAAGTTCGGTCTGCGGATATGCCTCCAACCAAAGGAGGACAAGATGTCTTCCAACGTAGCCTCCCATGTCCCCGTTCCCCTCGATATGCTCAAACGGGTGCTCGACACCGTCGGGATATTCGATGTTGGGAGTGCGTGGCACCGCGCGAAAAGACGAGCCGCAGCTCGATTGCTGATCTCGGCTTTTCAACGCGGCACTTGCTCCGAAGCAGCGCTCGTCACCATTCTGATGAGCCAGATCGAAATGCTCTCGCCACCTTTCCCTTGTGAAGATGTCGACCGCTGGGAAAACGAAGGTGGCGGCGTACAGCCTGATCTCGCTGCAGCGCCGGAGACAGTCCATTGATCGGATGGGGCACCAATTGCCGTTTTCTTCTGCATTGCTCACTTTGGTGCCGGTAGCCGCTATCTCTTCGACAGGCAAAGCATGAGGTCACTGCCAGGCCATTGTTATCGCCGGGCCGCCGGTGAGAAGCGCCCAGCCAGACAGGAACTTCAGCAAGGCCAGATTTACAACGTTGCTCAGTTCTTCGAGTTGGTTTCCAAATCCACGGGCAAGCCGGAGGCTGCTTGGACCCGTCCCTCGATCTCGGCTGCCACCCACTCGAGAAACAGATTGTACGCGACCGCCAACAATGTGGGTCCAAGAAAGAGCCCAATCAACCCAAAGGCGAGCACCCCGCCAACCAGTCCAAACAAACTGAGCAACACCGGCAGATTGGTGTTTTGGTTGAGCAGGTACGGCCGCAGGAAGTTGTCGATGCTGCTGACAAGAAGAAAACCCCACAAGCCGACGAAAATCGCCCAGCCCATGGAACCTTGGAGCAGAAGCCAAAGCCCCACCGGCACCCAAAGAAACGGTGGACCACCCGGCACGAATGACAGCGCAAAAGTTAGGCAACCCAACAATACGGGCTGGGGCACACCGGCGATCCAGAAGCCGGTACCGGCAAGCAAGCCCTGCGCAAGCGCGGTTCCGATCATCCCGTAGACGACCCCCTTTACGGTCGCACCGATGACCGTCAGCAGCCTCTTGGACCGCGGGCCAGCAACGCGCTCGCTGATCTGGCGCATGAAGCCGATCATGCGACGACCATGCAGAAAAAGAAAGAAGGTGATGAATATGCTGAGGGCAAGTTCAATCAGGACGCCGCCGAGGGCCGCTCCGCCTGAAAGCGCGATATCCGTGATTGGGCCTGTTAATTTCTTGAGCTCAGCTATGAACGCTGGAGCATCGTGAGCGAGGTTCTCCCAGTAGGCCGCGACGCCTTCGCCGATGATGGGTAGACCGTTGACCCAGTTGGGTGGCGCCGAAGGCCCTTCCTCCAGGACCTGCGTAATCGCTTCTGCCAGGTTCTCTATGTCGTCCACGAGCGCGGTCACAAGGAATGCAAGCGGTGCTGCCAAAGCAAAGACCACCACCATCGTCATTATCGCCGCGGCAGCGGCACGGTATCCTCCGACGGCACGTTCGCATTGGCGGTAGAGAGGCCACGTCGAAAAACAGATAACCGCAGCCCATAGCAAGGCCGACAGGAAGGGCCAAAGGACCAGCGCGCAGCCGACAAATAGAAGTGTAAGCGCACCGAGAGCGAGTAAAGAGCCTATCCAGCTGCGAAGATCTAACATTACCGATCCGCCTCCTCTGGACCGATCGCGTTTTGCCAGAAAGCGGGGCGACGCCTCGCATGGCAAGTCGCATTGGACGGACACTGCGGAAACGCTGAAACCTGGCAGCGGTCAGAGGTTCAGAACGAGTAGCTCCGACGAGCGTTGCTGAAACACTCTCGGAGCTAGGGATGCGCGTGACCGCAATAGGAGGAACTCACTGACCCATAAGGCTGCGATCCGGTCACGATGGGCCTCAAAGGGATCGCTTCGAGAAATTCGATCAGTCCAGGATAGGGGAGTGCCCGCCCGTGACGAACGGCTCAATACCAGCGACCGCGACCGTACCAGCCGCCCCCCAGCAAGAGAACAACGAGAACGATGATGAGTAGTGTGGTGATATCCATCGGGGCCTCTTGGGAGTACCTGGTTATCGTCGATCAGGATGATTGACGATGCTATTTCCTGCCGTACTCCAACGTAGGATGTAACGCGCCAAATGCGCGTTCGTTCCGGCCCCAGCGGTGGGCGACGGTAAACCCGCTCGCCATTGTTCAGAAGTGTTATTTGGCGCGACGCCAGACGCCGTTGATACCATCGCCCATGACGTTTCCCGTCTTCTCTTAGCGGCTTGCCGCCATAGGCCCTCCGTCGAGCCGCACAATCATCTTCGATGACCTTTCGCATCTCCAAAGGACCAGGTCCAATTGCCGGACTACGCCTCCATAAATGTAAGCGTGATCACCCTTGGGGCGGGGTATATCAGTTTCGCCGGGCGGCTATCTCAGGGATCTGATCGGCAAAGCGCGGCGGGGGAATTCTCCCTCGGCCCGATGCTGATGGCGTTGATGCGGGTGAAAAAGAGTGCTGGCTGGAAAGCCGGATAGTGCTATGGCGAAGCGGTTGCTAAGCTTTGATGATTGGACAAGGGGAGCAAAGCATGCCGTTCGAGCCTCGATCACCACGCCTGGCGGTCCTTATCGACGCTGACAATACCTCGGCAAAGATCGCCGACGGGTTGTTCGAAGAGGTGGCAAAGATCGGGGAAGCGAGTGTCCGCCGCATTTACGGCGATTTCTCGGGCACGCGTTCCAAGGCCTGGGCGGATGTGCTCGCGAAACACGCGATCATTCCCCAGCAGCAGTTCGCCTACACTACCGGCAAGAACGCATCAGATATCACGCTTGTGATCGACGCCATGGACCTGCTGCATAGTGGTCGTTTTGATGGTTTCTGCCTCGTTTCGTCCGATAGCGATTTCACGCGTTTGGCCGCCCGTATTCGCGAGCAGGGCATCGACGTTTTTGGCTTTGGCGAACAAAAGACTCCGGAGAGCTTCCGGCAGGCCTGCCGCCGATTCATCTACACTGAGAACCTGCTCGCAGACGCAGGGAAAGACGAACAGGATACCGCATCAGCCGCAAAGTCCTTGCAACCGGTGAGCGCCGCCGTGCCGTTGATAAAAAAAGTTCTTGCCCAAGAAGAAACCGAGGAAGGTTGGGTAAACCTCGGTACTGTTGGCAAGCAACTGCTCAACTTGGCACCAGACTTTGATCCGCGTACCTTCGGGTTTCGAAAGCTCAGCGACCTCATCCGAAAGACAAACAAGTTCGAGGTCCAGCATGCGGAGGGCCGGCCCGTCAGCATTCGCCTGAAGCAAGGTACCAAGGCACAGTAAAGATTGCAGGCATACGCCCTCCAACATACTCGCATCGGACGACATAGTCAGCCGTTGACGTCGCCGGGTTCAGAGCTCCGGTAACGCCTGGGAGTGCAACCGGCGGTATCGGCTCCGCAGCGGGCTCTGAGCATGGAATAGCGATCTCCGAACGTAGTAGGGCTTCGGCCGATGGAATGCTGGGCAGACGCCGGGCCGCAGCGCCTCCTATCAACACACGCTGCGAATGTTTCTTCACGGGCGGAGGCGACTGCCGGCCAGCTTGGGGCTATTGAGAATACGCAGCGCTCGCGCTGCATTTTTAGGGCTGAGCCCTTCCATCTTCCAGGTGCCTATTTCTGCGGTCTTTCCCGTGAAGAGGTGATAAATCGAATAGGTTCCGTCTCCGTCGAAACGGCGACCATACTGACCGAGCTGTTCAGACCTGTTCGGCGCCCCCCCTTCGGATTCCCATGCGCTGATGACGAACGCGTGTTCTTCGTGTTTGCTTTTCATTGCGGCAGCCGATGTACCACGACTGGCGACACTGCTCTGCTATCGGCCGCCATGCCCTGTTCATCGGCTGCGGATTGTCTTTCGTTGCTCTCTTGCTCGTGGCCGAGTTCATCATTGCGGATGCGATACCGAGGCGAGATGTACCTGAAGCGGATTTGGCGATGTGGATCGTTTCCGCCGCACGGGGTGAAATATTTGCGCGATCTCTATGGCCCACTGACAGACCGGTCGGGATCGATGGTGACACTTTAACGTTGCCGATACGGTTAGGGTGACGGCAAGATTGCGGCTATTCGCCAGGTGCCACTATCTCGCCGAGGTCTAGCATCCAAAATGGTCGGTCGAAATGGACTTTCGATGTTTCGTCCGGGCAACACGCTGCCCTCCTTTTCTGCGGCATACGTGGGCGAGATTCAGCCGAGATCGGGCCGTTTGGCGTCAATCACTGCGCAGCGCGCCGCAGGTGAATATGCGAAATCGAGATCGATAAGTTTGGTAAAGCAAAAAGCCAATCTTGCGCCAAAAGCAATCAAAACTCTCTATGCCTTGAATACGTCTTTACTTTGTTTGTTAATTGCTAATCTGTTTTATCGAAAAATACGTCCAGACTCTATAAATATACGAGCACTGATAAATCGATATGCGGTCGTTTTCGGCTCAAATTTATGCACGATAATTATTTGAAACGTACTTTTTAATGAACAATTGAATTGGTTGTTTACATTAAATCTTTTAAAGCGCACTGTAGTAAATCTGGATTGCCATTGGCTCCTGGTCGGAGCGCGGGCCCGCAACGATCCCGATAATCACCTGATTAAAGGGAATTAATCCATGACCTTCGGACAAATCCTTTAACATGCAAAACCCTACGCCATTGGTTTGGTGGTCGGGCTTTTCTTCAGCCCAATCATCGGCTTCAATGCGGGATGGCTCACCACTACGACTGCCAGCAATCTGGCGGCAGAAACGGCCAGAGTGGACGCCTTTGCCGGCATCTGTTCAGACACCGCTGGACGAATGGCTACTGCCACCAGCACGGATCTCGCAACGCTTCAGGGCTACGCCAATCGTGCGAAGCGTGACGAACTCGTAGCGAGCATTATGGCCAACATCCAAGTTCCAGCTGACGTCGTCAGCAAGGTCAGCACGAGTTGCAGTCGCGCACTATCGTGAAGCGCGGTAACGCGGCTCGTTGGGAATCTCGACGAAACATAGGAGATCGTTATGAAAAACCTCATTCCCGCCCGCTTCTCTACGTACGACTTCACGCGCCTGTTGGTATCGCTTGCGTTTACGCTGGCGATTGCAGTGATTGTCTATTCGGTCCTCTTCGGAAGCATCCTGTAGTCGCCTGATCATGCGTGCATCCGGGCTACGAGGCTGGAAAACGTCCTGGATGGACGTTCGGGGTGCCGCGCCTTTGAAAAAAGCTGGTAAGCAATCCAGACATTAGCTCTTTCAGGCGAGTAAAATGGGCCCGGCATTGGGAAGAGTTGGTCGGGACTTTATCCATGACACAGGCTCAGGCTTTCGCCTTCGCCATTCTGATCGGCCTGATGGTCGCTTTCATTTGGGGACGGCTCCGCTACGACCTCATTGCGGTTCTCGCGTTGCTTGCCGCAGTTTTCACCGGGATAGTGCCCCACAAGGCAGCGTTTTCCGGCTTCGGCGACGACATTGTCATCGTTGTAGCCAGCGCGCTGGTCGTCAGCGCCGCGATTGAGCGAAGTGGCGTCATAGAGGCACTCCTCCATCGGGCGGCGCCAAGCGTGACCTCTGTCCAGGGTCAGGTTGTCATTCTCGTGACGACTGTCTCGGTTCTCTCCATCTTCATCAAGAACATCGGCGCTTTGGCGATGATGATCCCAGTCGCATTCCAGATGGCGCGCCGGTCGAAAGCCTCCCCGTCGTCTTTTCTCATGCCTATGGCGTTCGCTTCCTTGCTTGGCGGTCTCACGACTCTCATCGGAACATCGCCAAACATCGTCGTCTCCCGGATGCGCGAGGAACTGACGGGCCGCCCTTTCAACATGTTCGATTTCACCCCCGTCGGCATAGGGCTTGCCGCAGCGGGCGTGATCTTTCTGGCGTTTGGTTACCGGCTGCTTCCAAAGGAGCGCAAGGCGGCCGCGACAATGGAGAAGGCGCTGAACATTAACGACTACATGACAGAGGCCCGCATCACTGCGACTTCGTCCGTCATCGGCAAGTCGATCCGTCACCTGTCGATCTTGTTGGACGAGGAGGTTCTGGTCACTGGCCTCATTCGCAATCGGGTCGAACCGCTGATGCCCCTGCCGGAGGTCATTCTCCATCAAGGCGATATCGTTCTGTTGGAAGGAGACCCTCAGGCGCTCGAACGGGGCATCAGTCGTGCGCGTTTGGAACTTGAGGGGCACGACCGCCCGACGGAAGCAAAGGGAGCCGATGAGGAGATTGCCGGAATTGAAGCAGTGATCGGCCCGAAATCAGTCTTGATCGGGCAAACCGCCAAACGTTTGGCGCTGCATGATCGCTTCAATATCAATCTACTCGCGGTAAGCCGAAGCAGCGAACGATTCACTGATCGATTGCGCGACATCGTGTTAAGACCAGGCGACGTTCTCGTTTTGAAGGGCGATCTCGTGCTTCTCCCGACCAGGTTGATGGAACTCGGACTTCTTCCGTTGGTCGGACGCGAAATCCGCTTGGGGAACCCCCGAAAAGGCCTGATGCCGGTGGTGGTCCTGGCTGGTGCCATGATGCTAACGGCATTCGGCCTGCTGCCCGTCTCCACGGCCTTCTTTACGGCTGCCGTGCTGACGGTAATGCTCGGTTCACTTTCGCTTCGGGAAGCTTACGAGGCTGTCGATTGGCCCATACTGATAATGTTGGGCGCTCTCATTCCGGTCAGCGAGTCGATCCGTGTGACCGGTGGTGCCGACCTAATCGCCGGCGGCCTCGCTCAACTTGCTGCCACGTTGCCTCCCTATGGGGCCCTTGCAATGATCATGGTGGTCGCAATGGCCGCAACACCGTTCCTGAACAATGCAGCCACCGTTCTCGTCGTCGCGCCGATCGCTGTCACCCTTGCTCAGCGCCTTGGCTACAATCCGGACGCCTTTTTGATGGCAGTCGCGGTGGGGGCGGCTTGTGATTTTCTTACGCCTGTTGGGCACCAGTGCAACACCTTGGTGTTGGGACCCGGCGGTTATCGTTTCAGCGACTATTGGAAGTTGGGGCTGCCGCTCTCGTTCATTGTGGTCGTGCTGGGCGTGCCTCTGATCCTGTGGTTTTGGCCGCCCCTTTAGCGCAAGCGTTGTTTCAATTCCATTTTCAGGTTCACCGTGGTGGCACCTAAGGTCTGCCGGTGGCACGGGAGACGAGCACCTCAGACGCGGAATTATTATTCCGCTTTTCAAGTTAAGCCGAATGTATGCGGTCTTACTCCCGCACTCGAGGGGTGGCTGTTCGAACATCGCGTAGACGGGGTGCTACTATGCCCGGCCGCGTCTCTCGCGAGTTGAGGGCAGGCAATCGCCGACCCAGACAATAGAACGCGGAGCGGCGCCGATGGAGCGAGCTACGACAACTGCCAGGAGATATCAGCCAGTTCAGCGCCAGGATACCCAGGGCTGCAGAGATGACGGAAGCGCTGGGAATGCCGAGCTTGACGGAATCAGAAGCTCGGCAGGAACAGAGCCATGGTGAAGCCGAACCCGGCGAGGAGGCTTCCGGCAGCCAACAGCGTCCATATTAGCTCGTCTGGACAGGCCCCAAAAACGCAGTTTCACGGCGCGGGCGGCAACCTTCACAATAGAGTCTCGATAACACCGGCTTCAATTTCGTTGCAAAGGCGGGCAGTGAGCAACTCCTGGCCGAACCGTCGTCTGGATCGAGTAATGGCAAGCTAGTGCAATGATCAGAATACGTCCAGAGAGCTGAGCAATAGAATTATGCCGACGACTACAACAACGATCTGGGCCATCTGCTTCATCGTCGAGTCAATCGGAAGTTTTTGCACAAGATACAGCACCAAGGGGATGATAAGGGCCGTGACCAGGACGCTAATTATGATGGACATGCCCAGGTTTCCTTCGAAGGAACCGCCTGCCGGCAGCGCAACACCGATCATGCGCCGATAAAAAGAGAACGTCAGCGATGCTCTTAGTATCTAGGCCCACAGTCTAAATAGTCTTACGTAGATTGATATCGGCATACATCAGAGGAAGCACATGGTTTCAACGCACTCGAAACTTTCGAGCGGCAGAAACCCGAACCTTAACCTTATTGATGCCACGTAAGCTACAATCGCGAAGGTTTGTTTTCGCTAGCAGCTTTAATATAGATCGATGATCGAAAAGGGGTCAAGTAATACCAAATTTATACACGCCGCCTGACGATAAGCCGACTTCGACAATTCTTATCCCTACGTGTGAGATACCCGCTCTTCCATGGCAGCCCCGGAACATTTCCCCGTGCTTTGGAGTGATTTCGTATCACGTCAATTTTCGCGGTCGGATCGCATGCCGTTCCCTGCCAGAACTGTCCTCTGGCTGTAGCATCCTGCGAAACTCATCCCGACGTTCATGAATGGAGGCTATCACTGGCCCCATGGGAATGCCGATGCCAACGAGCACCGCCTGCGACAACTGGAGGCTGGCTTCGATGGTTTCTGGCACCGCATCTGTCACTTTGAGCTCGTATAATTCAGTTGCGTGCACCGCATCTCGTGCGCGCGCGACAATAGTGAGATCCGCCCGCTCGGATCTTGCAGAAGAGACGATAGACGCCACTGCCTCGGCATCGTCCAAGGTCACAACAAGCGCGCGAGCACTCTGGATTCCGCAGCGTCGAAGCAACTCGGTTCGGGTGGCGTCGCCATAATAGATCGTGGTGCCGCGCCCTCGCTCCTTGCCGACAAGCACGGGATCGGCGTCGACCGCCAGGAACCTCAACCCATGTCGCGTGAGCATCTCAGCGACCAGTTGCCCGACACGTCCATATCCAACCACGATCACACGCTCCAAGCCGTCGTCATGCTCAGGCGTTTTGCCCGGTCGCGGTCTAGCAGTCGCACCAGCAAGGGAACGCCGATCATCGTTAAGGTTGCCGCAACCGTGGCAGTGGCGGCAACGGCACCAGGGACCACATTGCCGGCCACAGCAGCACCGATAAGGATCAATGCGAACTCGCCACCAGGTCCCAATACAAGCGCGACCTCGCCGGCATTGCGGGTCGTTAGTCCTGATAGGCGCGCGATGGGAAAAAGGGTGAGAGCCTTTGTGGCAAAAAGGCCGATGGCGACGCCAAGGGTGACGACAGGGTTGGCAATGATCTCGGATAGATCCAGGCGAGCTCCCACGGAGACGAAGAAAAGCCCAAGCAAAAGTCCCTGGAACGGTTGGATGGTAACCTCGACCTGACGACGATACTCGGTTTCAGCGAGCAAGAGACCCGCAACGAAAGCACCCAGCGCCATCGACTGACCACTGAGGGCTGTGATTAGACCGGAGCCAACTACGACCAACAGGCATGCAGCGACGAACAATTCGTTACTTTTTGTCGTTGCGACCAGCTTGAACAAAGGGCGCAGAATGAGGCGACCGAGGCCCGCCATCGCGAAAAGCGCTACAACGGCTGGCGCCAGAGCATACAACAGGCCGGCACCGAGCCCCGTCCCCCCACGTGTGCCCAAAATCGTCACCATGAACAAAAGAGGCGCCACCGCGAGATCCTGGAAGAGCAGTACGGCGAAACTGGCCCGTCCAACCGTCGTGTTCAGCAGTCTGCGCTCAACAAGCGACGGTATGATGATCGCCGTCGACGACATGGCGAGCGCACTGCCCAGCACCACCGCTGAAGCCGGTGTCTGGCCCAGCAAGCCCGCAATCGCCGCGAGGATGCCTGTCGCGGTGAGAACCTGCAAGCCACCCAATCCGAAGACGAGTTTGCGCATGAGCAGAAGACGGCTCCACGACAGCTCGAGCGCGATCATAAAAAGCAGGAACGCCACGCCGAACTCCGCAAGATGCGCGATCTGCCCAGCGTCAGTGATAGAGATTGCCGAGAGCCACGGCCAATCTCCAACGAGCGCTCCAAGACCGAATGGACCAAGCAGGATGCCGGCTGCGAGAAAACCAAAAACCGGGCTCACTTTCAATCGCCCAAACAGTGGTACAATGACGCCGGCCGTCGTCAGAAAAAGCAGAAGCTCTTTGTAATTTTCTGGTCCTGGTGTCATCGATAGCTCACACCCCTTGGCTCAGAGTGACGGGCTCATACAAGCCGACTTGCATCTCTTTTCCTCCACTGAAGGATCCTACTCTCATTTTCAGAGGGATGTCCCCAGTGTGGTATCCAAGACTGGCGCTGCGACAGCTCCGTGCCCAGACGAATGGTTTCGTGACGTTAGCAGGTCATCTACCGCACGAGCGGGCCGTATGAGGCCGTAACAGAGCTTTGTGCATTTAGAGCAGCTTTAGAAGCGCTCGCCGAAATCACGATTAAGGCCTCTGCTTCAGATCGTACCCCTCGTAGGGCGGCCAACAGCTTCCTTGAGCGAAAGACACGACAAAGCTTGGAGAGGAACTGCAAGAAGCCGTCATGTTGGCCGTGGGGCCATATCACCGCGAGCAATATATCGACTGGTTCGTCGTCAGGTGCGTTGAACTCGATCGGTTCGCGCAGGGTAACAAGGACTTTGGTCGGAGCTACCAAACCCGGAATAAACGCGTGCGGCAAGGCAAAGCCTTGCCCGAAACCCGTGGAACCAAGAGCTTCCCGTTCAAGCAGGCCATCTAAAATGACATCGGGTGGGACGCGCGTGCGCTGCGCCAGGTGAGATGAAATAGCTTGGAGAGCCGCCCGCCCGCCCCTCGCCGGCACGCCGAGCATCAAGTCATCTTCAAAGCGGAGGTCTTTACCATTCATCTTTTCTTCACCGCTTCTCTCTTGCCGGGCAAAGATCGGGCTGGTTTCATTCCCTATGGCCCAAAATTGAACTGGTGCCTCGTCCCTCCGATTTCAAGCTATGGCGCTGCATTCGATCGGGAACCAGCAAACCAGAACACACTAGCACACCGCGGCCGACACTTCGGTTGGTCGGTCGGCATCAGGTGTTTATTCGTCCCCCAGCGCTCAACGCCATTGCAATGGCCGCCATTTCAACCCGCAGCTTGTCCATGCGCCGCGGCAAGCCTTCCAACACAAAGTCGCAGTCGCTTGCCACGACAGCAATCGTCCGCGATAAGCGATTCCCAAGTCCGACGACACGAGCATTCGATCCTACGACGTCCGGGTTCCAGACGCTCATTTCTTGCCGAGAGCATGCCGTTTTGCGCGCCGCCCGGAGGCTGCCACCGCGGCCAAGGTTGCGGCAATCGCCAGAGCGCAAAGCACGGCCTTCGATGTCGTCTCCATCGTGCCCTCGACCAAGAGAGCGTGGACGGCGCCGCCAAAAACGACGACGCTGACGAGGCTCTTATGGCCCACCCGCCAGACATGCGCCGAGAAGCGACGCCGGAGCGCAGCGAACAATGCGGCGGCGAAAAGTGCCCACATGGCGCCGACACCGAAGACAGAAAACGGTGTCGGCGAGCGCAACAGCAGCGCGTCAACTATATCGGGTGGACTAGTGATCCACAGGCCCACGACGTGAACGACAACCGCCGCGATCAGGATGACGCCCACCGCGCGGTGGGCCCGCCGTCCGCGCAGCAAGTGGAGGCCGGGAAGCCAGCCGCCCGCGAGCAGCGGCTGCACCAGCGCGAGGCAGAGCGCCACCACGCCGGCAAAGCCGGCCGCGATATAGACCGGGTCGCGCGAGGCCAGATATTCGCTCGTCGCGGCAAAAGTCATCGGCATGATGATCGCAAACGCCAGGCCGGTCCAGATCAGCAGAGGGCGGGCCAAGTGCAACAAAGCGAGCTCAGGCCGGCTGCAAGACGAAATGTGCCTCGAGGCTGGTGTCCTTCGGACTAGATAGCAAAGGCCGAAGAAAAACGGTCTCGTACTCGCCGCTGTCATAGGTGAGGTGCGCATGTGCCTGGCCGAGCGCCGGCACGATCTGCGGCATTTCAAGCCGGAACGCGCCGTTGGCGTCGGTCAGCGTCGCCCCGTGACTGTGCCAGTCGCGTTCGCTGCCTTCGGTGGTATGCGCCCAAATTTGGATGCGCTGGCCCGCCAGAGGGGTGCCGTCGCCGGCCCGACGCACCGTGCCCGACATCCAGAAGCCGCCGCCCCCGATGCGCTCGACGATCGGAGCACCGGGCATGTAGTTGTTGGCTCCCCCGCGCATCGAGGGGGTCGCGGCAAGCCCCGCGGCACGGGCAGGCAACTTGAGGCTTGCAAGCCCTGCCACAGCAAATGCAGCGCCAGCGGCAAGCAAGGTTCGGCGCTCGAAACGGATGCCAGACATTCCGATCTCCTTCCCGAATTCGATGATGAACGGAGTGGAAACTTAGCGCCTTTTCGGTCGCCGACCAATCGAGGCGGCGAACAAATGAGGGCACGGTTTCGTGATGGCGAGAGCGTCAGCCAACTACCGGGCGATCTGTGTTGAAAACAGGCCCGCAGGGATATCGGGGTTGTCGGCATCCGTCACAAGAAGAAGTTCCACAGCCCCGTCGCCCTCGGTGGCATGTATGCCCTCTATCTTGTGCGGGTATTCGAGTAGTTCAAAGGCAACAAGCATGCCTCGCTCGTCGACAATTCCAATGCCCGCACCAAGACACGGACCGTCAAGATAGGCGTTCTCCGTATTCTCGGCCACGGCACTGAAGACCATGTCTCCATTGGGCAAGGCTGCCGCATCCGTAAAACCGAAGGGCGTTCCCTGGATGGCGCCCAGATCTAAGCGATCGACCGCTGAGGGCCCCAGCGGATCAACTTGATCGTTCGAAAGCGCGTTGAGCACCGCACGCAGCGGGTAGCGAGCGATGGCATTGTCATTGCGGTGCTTGTTGCCGCGCTGAAGCAAGAGAAGTTCTTCACCGACAACCACTGCGCCTTCGATGTTGAGCTCGCCAAATTCCCCCGCGAGCGGATCGAGAATGAATGAGAGATCAACGTTTTTGGGAGGTGTGGAGATGGCGCTCTGCGCATCGAGACCGAGCAGAACGCCTTTTTTACGATTGGGCCGCGATCCAGAACCGATCGCAAAGAGCGCCCCATACGAAAGGTCGCAGAAAGGCGGGAGAACGGTCAGCGCTTCCAAATCGGGCTTGCGTTTCTTGCGGTCGCCCTTCGTCTCGGGCAGTTCGCCGTCAAACAGACGGATCAAGCGACCTCGACCTGAGCCAGCAACCGGGAACACTCCAAGGTGAAGTTCGTCGTCCGCGATCACATAGAGCGCCGCACCCAGGCATTGCAGCCCGCTTGCAGCACTTAGGTGCAAGGAACGGGAAGCCGAGCCCACATCGATGTCGAGATCGCGCACCTTCTCAAGCTTGATCACGGCCGATAGCTCCTTCGAAACGACCTTGCGTGTCTGTTCTCAAGCTGCAGGCGACGCATTGTGGGATGGTTACCAGTCGCGCCGGAGATCCTTCGCCCGCGGAAAGAACAGGGTTCCCATCAGTACGTCATGCGTTGTTCACATCGCGTTCCCAGTACCAGGCAACATACATCATCCTGCGATCATGTTTCCGCGCTTTGAGAAATGTCTTGATCGTTCGTACATCCGTCTTTTCGCAGGCAACCCAGACAAACGTCTCGCCGTCGGCCCCCTCAATTGCTGCTTTCGCCTCGGACACGAGAACATCGGCGGCGCCGTTCGGGTAGCTCGCCCGGTGCAACCATTGCACATTGAGCACGCCATCGGTTTGAAGCGGCTGCTCTTCCGCCTTGTCCTCAACCTCGATGATAGCACGCAAATTGGTTCCAGGAGGAGCCTCCGCCGCAATCCTCGCTATAGCTGGCAGCGCGCTCTCGTCCCCGATCAGCAAAATGGACCGCGCCTCCGGCAGTCCGCCAGCGCCCGGACCAAGCAGGGCGGCGACATCACCAGGTCGTGCGTCGCGGGCAAAATCCGCACCTGGTGTCGATACGCCGGGAGCTGGGTGTTGCAGGAAATCGATCCACAACTCGCCCCGATCGCTATCGACGGCGCGGATGGTATAGACCCGGACAAGCAGCGCGTTCTCACCCTCCGGCCAAGCGATACGGCCGTCTTCCCGGAAGCCGGGCCAGGCCGGCGGTTTGCCCTTCGGCGGCACCAACAGGCGGACGTGCATGTCGCCATGCACGAAAGGCGTCACATTGGTGCAGGAAAAAATCACGCGACGCATATGCGGCGTGACATCGTGTGCGGAAACGACGGTCACCTCGTGGAGGTTCGGAAGCGCCGACAGAGAAGTTGGCTCCGACCAGGTCAATTCGAACGGCTGGTCTTCGGCAAAATAGAAAAGATGTTCCGCCAGGATCGTGCGGCTCATGTGCAGCGTTTCGCGCGTCGGGCAGTCGAGCTCGATCTGCAGCTGTGCGTTTTCAATCCTGATGCGGGCGACGCCGAGCTTGCTTCGCAATACCGCAAGGTCGTCTTTCCGTTCGACCTCGGCATGCTCGACAAAATGCTCACAGATCTCCTCCAGCATGTCGGCCGGACTGACGGGGACGGCTATACCGGACAGCTTGAAATTAGCCGCGTTCATGCGCTCTCCCTTTGTGATGCATCACCCATGCCGCCGATGGCGACCATCCGGTGTCGCCCGATCGGTAGCATGATCGGCCGCCCTGAAGTCGGGTCACTGATGACGCGGCTTTCGAGCCCGAAAACCTGCCGTACGGTCTCTTCGGTAAGCACCTCTTCCGGCGTGCCCGAAACATGCACACGCCCACCAGCGATCGCCACGAGATAGTCGGCATAGCGGGCAGCAAGGTTGAGATCGTGCAGCACCATGACGACCGTCGTGCCACGCGTACCGTTGAGATCGGTCAGCAGATCGAGCACTTCGATCTGATGGTTGATGTCGAGAAAGGTCGTCGGTTCATCGAGCAGCAGGATGTCGGTCTGCTGTGCGAGGGCCATCGCAATCCAGACGCGCTGCCTCTGGCCGCCTGAGAGCTCGTCGATCGGCCGTGCGGCAAGATCAACTGTCTTTGTTACCGCAAGTGCGCTGTCGACCGCCTCGTCGTCCCGTCGCGTCCATCTAGAAAACAGGCTTTGATGCGGATGCCGTCCCCTGCTGACGAGGTCGGCCACGGTGATACCTTCCGGGGCGATCGGCGATTGCGGCAGAAGTCCCAGTGTGCGGGCGAGCTCGCGCGACGGCGTCCGGTGGATGGACTTGCCGTCAAGCAGAACCTGGCCTTCGCTGGGCGCGATCAATCGCGAGAGCGTGCGAAGAAATGTGGACTTGCCACAGGCATTGGCGCCAACGATCACCGTGATCTTACCCGGGGGAATGGTAAGGTCGAGCCCGCGCAGGATTTCGGTGTTGTCGTAGCCGGCCGTCAATCCGCTGGCGACGAGCAGATGATCGGTCATAATGACCCTCCGATCCGATTGATGCGAACGATGAGGTAAAGGAGGTAAGGCGCTCCAAGTGCTCCGATTACGACCCCAACTGGGTAGCGGCCCGGCAGAAGGTGCTGACCGACATAGTCGGCCGTAAGCACCAGAACGGCGCCCGTCAGCGCAGACGGTATCAGCAGCGAGCCGTCGTTTCGTACGATCCGGCCGGCGATCGGTCCTGACAGGAACGCGACGAAAGCAATGGGCCCCGTCGCGGCGGTCGCCGACGCGATCAGGCCGACCGCAGCTACAATCACCAGCATCCGCGTCCGCGACACCCTCGTTCCAAGGGCGGCCGCCATTTCGTCGCCAAGGCGCAGCGTCTCAAGATCGCGACCGCTAACGAGCAGTAGCCCGCCGAAGAAGAGGAGGGCGAGCAGGAGCGGCAGCGCCTGGCCAAGCTGAGCCCCGTTGACGCTGCCGGTCAGCCAACGCATCGCTTCCTGCAAGTTCCAGGCCGGTGCTGACTGCAAAATGTAGGCGATGACACTTTGAAGCATGGCGGAGACGCCAATACCGACGAGGATCAGCCGGGTACCGGCGACGCCGTGCTTGAAGGAAAGGCCATAGACGAGCAGAGCAACCCCGAGGCCCGCGACAACGGCGATGACCGAGACCATTGGTCCGTTCACCGACAGGACGACAATGGCGAAAACGGCAGCCGCCCCCGCCCCGGAACTGATCCCAATGATATCCGGGCTAGCGAGCGGATTGCGTAACATGACCTGAAACGCAACGCCGCCCAGTCCGAAGCACAAGCCTGCAAGAACCGACATCACCGCGCGCGGCAACCTCAGTTGTCCCACCGTGAAGGATACGCCAGGAACCGCTTCCCCCATCAACACCCGCAAGACATCGCCGGGGGGTGTGATGGATTGCCCAACCGACAGGGTGACGGAGAAGATCGCTACGACCAGGGCCAGCAACACGGCAAGAATGAACGCATGCCTGCGCACGCGCTTGCGACGGTGTGCGATGACGACATCGGGGGTGGACGAGGAAGTTGTCACAGTTCCCTCACGCGCTGGCGCCGGACGATCCAGATGAAGAAAGGCGCACCGATCAGCGCGGTGACGATGCCGACGTCGATCTCCGAGGGGCGCGCGACGGTGCGCCCGACAACATCCGCAGCAAGCAGGAGGCACGCGCCTGCAAGCGCCGAAAAAGGCAGCAGCCATCGATGGTCGACGCCGATCAGCATGCGGCAGGCATGCGGCACGACCAGGCCGAGAAAGCCGATCGGCCCGCACACGGCGGTCGTGGCGCCACACAGAAGGATGGCGCCGATGGAGGCGACGGCGCGTGCGGTTGCAACGCTTTCACCAAGGCCGGTTGCAAGCTCGTCGCCGAGCGCAAGAGAGTTGAGTTTTCTGGCCGACAACAGGCTGATCAGGAAACCTGTGAGCAGAAACGGCAAGACGGGAAGGATGCGATCGTAAGTCGCGCCACCGACACCACCAATCTGCCAGGAATGAACACCGCCCGCGATGTCGCCACGGGACAAAACGATGGCGATAACCAAGGACGCAAACGCGACCGACGTTGCCGCACCCGCGAGCGCCATCTTGAGAGGTGTTGCGCCGCCCCTGCCGAGCGAACCTATGGTGTAGACGAAGATCGCGGCGGACCCGGCACCCAGGATCGCCACCCAGATATACGCATAGAGCGACGACATCCCGAACCACGCGACGCCGACGACGACAGCAAGAGACGCGCCCATGTTGACCCCGAGGATGCCAGGGTCGGCAAGCGGATTGCGGGTCACGCCTTGCATGATCGCTCCGGCCAGGCCGAGGGCACCGCCGGCCAACAGTGCCAGCAAGGTCCGAGGGATGCGCAAGGCGACTGATGCACGACCGATATTGTCTTGCGCTCCGGCCAGCGCCGCGAGGATATCTCCCCACCCGACATAGCGCGTACCGACCGTGACAGAGGCGACCAACGCCGGTCCGATATCTTGACGATCCCTGCCTTCATTTCGCCTTCTTGGCTGCCTCGCTCAGCAGCTTCACGTAGTCCTTCAGGACCCAACTGATCGACAGAGGCGTGGGATTGGCGGCATTGCCGACCGCGTTGTTGCCGAGCATCACGATCGAATCTCGTGCAACGGCAGGCATGTGCAGCATCAGCGCGTTGGCTTTCAAAGCATCGAATAGCATTCCGTCGCCGTAGGTCACGAGAATATCGACATCGTCGAAGGCATCGATCTCTTCGGCGCTGACCGAACCTGAGAACTTTCCAGGCTGCGACGCCTGCACCACGCTTTTCGGCGACGCCAGCCCAAGATCTGCGAAGAACCGGACGCGCGTATCGTTGGTCGTGTAAAAATTGACGGTGCTGAGGTCCCAGGAGCTCAGATGCGTGATGAACATCGCCGTTTTGCCCTTGAGTTCCGGATGACCGCCAAGCGTTTGGGCAATGTCTGCTTCAATGCTGGCGATCAGCGCTTGCCCTTCAGCAGCCATGCCGAGCCCCGCGCTGTTTAACCGGATCGTCTCGCGCCAGTCGGTTGACCAAGGAGCCTCCGGATAAGCGATGACAGGTGCAATCTGGCTCAAGGTGTCATAGTCCGCCTGGCTAAGACCGGAATAGGCCGCCAAGATCACGTCCGGTCGCGTGGCGGCGACCGCCTCGAAATCGATGCCATCGCCCTCATCGAAAAGCACCGGTTTTTCAGCCTTGAGCTCGTCCAGCCGTGCGGCCACCCATGGCAGAATGCCATCACCGTCATCGTCACCGAAGTTGGCCCGCGCCATGCCGACCGGAACGATGCCAAGAGCCAGCGGTACTTCGTGGTTCGCCCAGGCAACGGTTGCGACCCGCTCCGGCTTCTTTTCCAGGACGGTCGTGCCGAAGGCGTGCTTAATCGTGATGGGATAAGTCGCGCTCTCGGCAGCGAACGCAAGGTCGTGCCTGCCGGGCCAGCAAAGGGCGATCATCGCCAACACGGCGAAACGAACTAGCTTCATCGCCCCACTCCACTCCATCCGATATTAAAAGTTGACCCCAAGTCTCAGCTTAATTACCCGACGTCAACGTCAAAGCAGCCGATCTTCTGAAAGTGCGCGGAGATTCCCGGAGGATCGTACAAAACCAGGGAAATATACAATACTGGACAAAAGCGCTCCAGTTAATAGCGGCAATGTGGGACAACGACTTCAAGACGGGGACGTCCGGCGCCACCGGACGGGAAGACGCGATGCAGCTCGGCGTCCTCCAACGGCATTCATGGGGCCAATCGCTTCCGCGTTTACGTCAATTGGAAAATGGACATGGATATTCAGATAAGCCGCAGCCCGAAGCAGGCGCCGATCCGCTACCGCAACGCGCTTCTCCTTGGTTGCACGACACTCTTTGCCTTGGCGCCTGCCCTGTCGTTTGCACAGGAGGCAGACACGCAAGGCGGTGCAACGACGCTGGAGAAGATTGTCGCCGAAGTGAGGAGAGGCGGCAGCGTGCTGAACACCGATGGCGATTCGAAATCGATCGTCGCCACGGAAACCACCGGCGTCGGCAAGATGCCGACCGATATCCTTGTCGCGCCCGCCTCGGTTTCCGTCATTACCTCAAAGGAAATTGAAGAGCGCGGCGCAGACACGGTCGAGCAGGTCGTGCAGTATACGGCCGGCGTGGTGACCGACTTTTATGGTTCTGACGACCGCTTCGACTATTTCGACATTCGCGGTTTCACGCCGTACACTTATCGCGACGGCCTGGCCATCGGCAGAACTTTTGCCGGGGTTCGGGAAGAACCCTACGCGTTCGAACGCATCGAGGTGTTGAAAGGCGCGAGTTCCTCGAGCTTCGGAGCGGCGGAGCCGGGCGGATCGGTCAACTATGTCACGAAGACACCGAAGAGCGATCGTTTCGGTGAGGTCTACGGCACGGGCGGCTCGTTCGCGCATAAGGAACTGGGTTTCGATTTCGGTGACAACCTCACCGCGGACGACACACTGTCCTATCGCCTGACCGGCAAGTTCCAGCGCTCGGATGCTGAGTACGACTATTCGCAGGATGACGAGAACTTCATCATGGGTGGCCTGACCTGGCGCCCCACCGACGCCACGAGCCTGACATTTGTCTTCGATCATCTCGACAAGGATGGCGTGCCCGGCAGCGGCGGCCATCCGCTCGGTACCGATTTCGACAGGGACATGTTTTT
The DNA here is from genome assembly GCF_014852195.1 of Ensifer sp. ENS08. Lineage (NCBI taxonomy): Bacteria > Pseudomonadati > Pseudomonadota > Alphaproteobacteria > Hyphomicrobiales > Rhizobiaceae > Ensifer > Ensifer sp. ENS08. The sequence goes on along the minus strand of NZ_JACVBF010000026.1, from coordinate 29,245 downwards.
CGGCGAGCCGGACTATTATTTCACCGAAACGAACCGCAACACCTATAGTGTCCTCTTCGACCACGATTTCGGCAATGGCCTCAGTTTCAGCTCGAATGCGCGCTACAGCAACCTGAACGACGGGTTCGGCAGCGCCTATATCGGCAGCACACCGACGAACGGGTCGACCGTGGCCGGCCGCTATTTCTTCGGAAACGACAAATCGACCGAACAATTCGTAATCGACGCACACCTCATGTACGAGGCAGGTTTCGACAATGTCGAGAGCCGCACTCTATTCGGCGCCGACTACAACAAGTACTCTGCGGACAGCGCCAATTTCTATACGCCCGCACCGTCGATCGATTGGGAAAACCCTGTTTATTCCGGTGGTCCTGGCGCGATGTCCCCCTATGCCAAGACGAACAACGACCAGCAGACCAACGCCATCTATCTACAGCAGGACTTGACCTTCTTCGACAAGCTGACGGTCAGCGTCGGCTTGCGCAACGATTGGCTGGATCTCAGCGAGACAAACCTGCTTGCAGGAACCGCACGGAGTGGCAACCATAGCGAATTCACAACGCGCGTTGGTGCGAGCTACAAGATCACCGAGGAGCTGGCCCCCTATATCAGCTACGCCGAGTCGGCGGCACCGCCCGCTGTGGGCAGCGATCCGACAACGGGAAAGCAGTATGAGGTTGGCATCAAGTATCGCCCGGACGCATTTCCGGCCTTGTTCACCGCATCCGTCTACGATCTGACGAAGGGCAACATCACCGTCTTCGACCAGGTCACCTATCTGCCGCAAACGGTCGACAAGGTCCGACATCGCGGTTTCGAACTCGAAGCCAAGGCGGAGGTGACAGACAACATCAGCGTGATTGCCGCCTATAGCTACATCGATTCCAAGATCGAAGAACCCGGCGGCGCCAATGACGGCAACCGCCTGATGCGCGTTCCCAAAAACATCGCTTCGGTGTGGGGTACCTACACGCTGGAAGGCGAAGGTGCGCGCGGCGACATGATGTTCGGGCTCGGGGCTCGCTTTACGGACGCCTACTACACCAACATCACCAACACGACGTCATCGGACAGCGCAGTCGTGTTCGACGCGGCCTTCACCTACAAGGTCCAGGAAAACACGACATTCCAGCTGAACGTCAACAATGTGTTCGACGAGAAACACGTGGCGAGCAAGGACACCGGCGCGGTGTACTACAATCCGGGACGCAGCATACTCGCGACGCTGCGCCAGACTTGGTAGACATGGGTCATCCCGCCGGAGATATGCCGGGCGGGATCCTCACGATTGCCGGAATTGCTGCATCCGCCGCCAAGCCGCCGGCGTTTCGCCAACGATCTGGCGGAAGACTTTCGTCAGATGTGCCTGATCGGAAAAGCCGAGCTGGGCGGCGATACTGGCGACCGGAAGATCACTTTCACCGAGCAACTGCTTCGATAGCTCGATACGCTTTGAAAGCTGCCACTGCCATGGAGTGGTACCGGTTGTTTGCTTGAAGACATTTGCAAACCAGCTTTCCGATAGACCGACGACCGCAGCCATATCGGCGACCGACATGCGATAGTCACCAAGCGCGTCGACATGCGAGACGAGCCGGTTCATCTGCGCCTGCGTCAGCCTGCCGTCGGCCCTTTCCTCACGATTGGCCGGAATATCCAGAAGCCCGGCGACGATGCTTCCTATCAGGCTTTCGGCATAGACTTCATGCTTGGAGGGGTTCCTGATCTCGTCGGCCAGCAGTTTCGCCAGAGCGTCGATTGCAGCCACGTTTTGAAGCTCGACCGGGCGGCGCAACGCCGACTGCGCTACAGAACTCCCGACCGATGGAGCCAGATAGCGCAACACCCGATCCTTATGGAGGTGCAGGTTGAGGTGGGAGAAGCTGTGTGCCCTCCGGCTGCCCGTCCACAAGGGGATACCGGCTGGAACATACGGCGCGCGCCATGGGGCGCGAATTCCTCGTCAGATCGTTGTCCAGATTCGAGATGCGAACGTTCGGCGAGACGTCGTTGAAGAAGAACATGATACGCGGATCGTCCGCGAGGTAATAGCCGCTGGCACCGGCCTGGCTTTCCGCCTCCCAGAGAACGCTGACCATCCCATCATACTGGCGCCATTGGACTGGTGCCGTGACCCGGATGCCTTCGGTTCTCCAGGACATTGAATGCCAGAAGCCCATTTTTCGATCAGCTCTTCCTCTTCAGGTGTCAGATGCCTTGACGGTCAGGGAAATGCACTGTTGCTGACACCGTCACCTCAGATTGTAAGTTGACGCTAATTGTCATATTTACCTGGATGTGGCAAGCCGACCTTCCCACGCTCGTCTAATGTCCGAACAGGAGTCCACCCCGTCGGGGGACCCGCGAGTTTCGCCGCCGAAAGCTCGCCGCATGCGCTGATGCTCATCGACATAGAGCGTCGTCAATTCGGAAAGTTCGCTCGTCAGTCCTACGAGGGTGCCGGCAATGGTCCGCAGCGCGGACACGTTTTCGCCACACTTTCCGCGGCCGGCAAGATAACCTTCGCAAGACATTCAAGACTTATCTTGAACCTCTGCAGGGGAGACAGTCTTCAAGGCACAAGGCGCAAGTCAAGTTCACCATCCGAACGCACGTGCTCCGGGACAACCATCCCGTATCCATCGTCAGTGTCGTGCAGGCTAAAGCTTAACGAGACGCTTGCAGAACCAGTCGCGCAGCATTTCCTTTTCATAGGGGTGTCGCTCCATCGCCGTACGGGCCGACGACGTCCAGAGGTAGTTGAGGTCACTAACCACCTCTTCTCCCTGCGCCAGCACCCGTCCCCCTTCAGTTAACTTGTAGCGAAGCTTGAACCTCGGCGGGGTTGAATCGCGAAGGATGCGCACGTCGTCGAAATAGGGCCGCCAGGGTTCGTACTGACCGGCGAGCGTGACATCGAGGACGTCGATCCGAAGCGCCTGCCCCTTCTTCAAGCAGCGGCCCGCAAGCGTCTCGAAATAGCCGCGAAACTCGGAGATCAGGCGATTGCGCTCGCTGAAGCTGCGGAAATCGGGATCCCGGAATTTCTCCGGGTGCACGAAGTCGACGGATACGGACGCGTACGCGGTGCTGCCAAGGAGCAATGCGACAGTTACGGCAAACGCAAAGCGGGTTGCAAAGCGCATGTCAGCCTCCATCGATCATTTAAAACGTAGGCCGAAAACCCCTCTCCACAAGGGCACTAAAGTGCGCAACAGTCATCGTGGGACGCAAGCAAGCTTCGTCGCCGGGATGGCACGCCGGTCGCGAACTCTAAACCTTTTGCGAAGACGTCAGACCCATCGTTGAAGACGCGTCACCCTCTCATACTGACAACCCGAAGTTGGGAAAGCGATCTGGCGCCGTTCGACCTCTCGAGACGAACACATTTTCCACCAGAGCGAAACTTCCTGGGGGCGCATCTCACGATGTTCCGCCGGCTACCGGGACAGCAAATAAATCAGATTATTGAGCAGCTTGAACGGGTCGCTGAAAGCACAGGCGTTATTGTGTGCGATCGGATTGAAACGCGCCTATCCTCCCAATGCCTGGGAGATAGCTGCCCAATCCATGCAGGCCGATAGAACTCAAGTCGACCGACGTGCGCCGATCTGAGACACCGCCATGCGGGATGAGCGCATCGACACAGGTCGTTAAGCCAGATCGGTAAGGTCGCGCGCAGGCCGACAGCTCGTTCTTGCCATCGACACGACCGCCCCTACATTGCCAAATCATGGACACGCATCGAGCATCAGGCGTTTCACCAGCAAGCGGTGTTTCAACACAAACAGGCCCTCAGCGATTGGCGCCCACGGTTGTCAACGAAATCGACCGCCTGCTTGCCGGACGAACGCGCGACATCCGTCTGAACGCGGAGCTTTCCCGCCTCTTCCGGATGCGGTCGTGGCCACAAACGTCGAAGATCATTCGCGCCTGGATGGTTTGGGTGGTCATTCTCGATGTTCTGACGCTGGCTGTAAACGCGGCCTTGCTGCCGTCTGAAGCCGTCATGAAGATGCTTCTTCCAGCATCGATCCTGCCACCTGCAGCCATCGTTACGGCGATCGTTTTCATGAAGCCGCGCGGGCTAAAGATGGAGGCCTTAGCGCTCCACCTTGGCATATTCTTCATTCTGCTTTCAGTCGCACTGGTCGGCGTCACAACGGGCGGTGAATACTACGAACGACATCTGACGATCATGCTCTTTGTCGCCGTGACCGCGATCATCATATTCCCGGTTCCGCTCGAGTGGTCGATGGCGATCGCCGCCTTCGCGCTCGGCCTCTATCTCGTCTTTCAAGTCCAAAACCCGGATATCGCCGCCGAGAATGCGCTGGCGGGCGCCCTCTTTTTCGCAAGCGGCGTGATTGCGACCGTCGTTGCGCGCCGGACGGCAGGCATCCTGGCGCACAAGACTTTCCTGCTTGAACTGCGCGATCGGTCTCGCCTTGCCGATTTAACGGACGCAAATTCGCGGCTCGAGCTACTTGCACGAACCGACCCCCTCACCGGCATCGCAAATCGGCGCTGGATGGTGGAAACGCTCAATCGTGTGTGGAGCAGCGGCGTCGCGCAGACTAAAGGTGCGGCGATACTCATGTGCGATATCGACCACTTCAAGCAGCTCAACGACAGCCTCGGGCACTCGGAAGGCGACCGGTGTCTGGTCAAGGTCGCAGGCATCATCCAGAGCAGCATGCGCGACGAACGCGATCAGGTCGCGCGTTATGGCGGCGAAGAATTCCTGGTCCTCCTGCAGGACGCCAATGAGGAGGATGGCGTGTCGGTGGCCGAACGTATTCGACGGCGCGTCGAGGCTGCGTCCTTGCCGAACCCCAGATCGACCGTCGGCGCCTATGTCACGGTCAGCATTGGACTGGCGGTCCTGAAAGACGGCCATGAGGTGGGCTCATTTGAAGCCCTGCAAGGGCAAGCGGACGAAGCCTTGTACGCAGCCAAGAAAAATGGACGCAACCAAGTGACCCTTCACGTGCCACCCCAATCTGCCCCTGCCTGAGCTTTCGGGTATCGCGCTCGACGCGGGCTGCTTTCGCCGGAAGAGCCTAGCACTAAATCTTTCGCCTTGAAGAGGGTTGAACCGCCGACACCTGCTTATTTTTTGCGCAGTGCTATTGGTGCAGCACTGAAAAACGGTCGAACCGGTCCCCGTTGATTGGTCCACGTGCTTGGATTGACGTTGCTATCGGCAATTTTGTGGAGGACAATGACGGATCCTGGATCTGAGAGGCGACAGCCATTGGACTTCGAGAAAATCGGCCGAGCACGCCTCATGATCCGGCTGCCACGACACCGCAAACAGCTCTCAGAATTGCGATTTCTGGCATTGAGCACTCTGATCGAAGCCTACGGCCTAGCTGTAGTCACTCGCAATGAGTTGAGCGAGCATGCCATGTCTGATGAACCGCTGAAGGCTGAATACGCCGACAAATGCCGGGCGATCGAAGACGAGGTGGTGACGTTGCTCACTAATATAAGCCCTCGTTTCGTCAATTAACTCCAGCTGGGGCATTGGCTGCGTTGGGCAAGACCCCGACCGTCACCTACAGCGCTTACTGCAATCAAGCGTTAACCGTCACGCGAGGCGATCACGGCGAACGACGAAACTGCCATCGATGTCATCTATCGCCACGGCTCCGAGGAGCGCCATGTCCTGATGGATTTCCGATTTTAGGATATCGATAGCTTTACGGATAGCTGGACTGCCGGCGACAACCGCCGCGTAGAGGAAAGGCCGCCCGACAAAAACGAAGCGTGCGCCCAACGCGAGTGCCTTGATTACATCGGTGCCCCGCCGGAAGCCGCCGTCGACCATGACAGTGGTTTTGTTGCCGATCCGCGCAACGATCTCAGGAAGCGCGCTTAAGGGCGACATGGTGCCGTCGAGTTGACGCCCGCCGTGATTGGACACGATCAACCCATCCGCGCCCACGTCATGCACGCGCGAAGCGTCGTCTGGATGCAAAACACCTTTGACGACGAGTTTTCCCGGCCAACGCGCGCGAATGCGCTCAAGGTGGTCCCAATTCAGGTGATCCCGCCGCCCGAAATCGCGCATGATGTTCGACGAAATGATCGGCGCTCCACGGTCCGCATAGGAGTTTTCAAAATGCGGGACGCCCTGCGTCACCAGAGTGCGTAGAAAGGTGCCGATCGTCCATCGCGGATGGGAAATGCCCTGCCACGCCAAACGCAGGCTCGGGCGCAGGGGAGTAGAGAAGCCGGCGCGTATATTGTTCTCGCGATTTGCCAGTGTCGCTGTGTCGACCGTGAGGACCAGCGTCTGAAAACCGGCGCGTTGCACGCGGTCGACAAGTGCATCAATCCGATCGGGTTCTCCTGGAAGATATGCCTGGAACCACGAGCCCGGGGCGGCACCAGCGACTTCTTCGAGCCGTGTTAGCGACGATCCGCTCATGATCATGGGAATTCGACCCTTTGCGGCCGCCTCGGCCAGCGCAACGTCGCCGCGGTAGGCCATCAGCGCACTGATACCCATAGGCGCGATCCCAAACGGCGCGTCATATGTTTCGCCAAGCAGTGTCGTTTGGGTGCTGCGCCCGGAGACGTCTCGAAGGACACGCGGCCGAAACGCATACGCGTCGAAGTCCTCTGAATTGTAGCGCAGAGACGCATTGGTTTCGCTTGCACCCGCGATGTAGCCGAACAGCGGGCGCGGAAGGCGACGCCTGGCCGCAGTTTCAAAATCATTCAAGCAGAGATACTTTTGAAGGGGATCGCCCATTATTTGTCCACCAAAGTCGCTGGCCGCAGCTTCCAACGATCAGGTTGCCGGGGCAATGACGCCTTACATCATTTCGCGAAAAAACGGCCGCGCGAAGCGGCCGTCATGGAGCGTCGTTATCAACCGGTGGTCACGCTTCTTCATCTTGAAACGCTACCTCGCGCGTCCGACGGAACGACGGCAGCACCATCAGTACGAGCATCCCAACCGTTGCGATGAGCAGGACCAGACTGATCGGGCGCTCGTAGAAGACGCTCGGATCGCCATGGGAGATGGTCATCGCGCGACGGATGTTCGTTTCAAGGAGCGGACCGAGAACGAAACCGAGCAGCAGCGGCCCTGCTTCACATTTCGCCTTGCGGAACGCGTAACCCAACAGACCGAACCCTGCGGCGAGGACAACATCGAAGATGCGGTTGTTGATGCTGTAGACGCCAACGCAGCAAAACAGCAGGATAGCCGGATAGAGCAGGCGATAGGGAACCGTCAGCAGCTTCACCCACACACCGATCAGAGGCAGATTGATCACGACCAGCATTAGATTGCCGATCCACATGCTGGCAACGAGACCCCAGAAAATCTCCGGCTGAGTCGCAAGAACGGTCGGCCCTGGCGTGATGCCGTGGATGATGAAGGCGCTCAGCATCATTGCCATCATGTTGTTGGACGGAATGCCGAGTGTCAGCAACGGTATAAACGAGGACTGTGCGCCGGCATTGTTGGCAGCCTCCGGACCTGCGACACCTTCGACGGCACCCTCGCCGAACTCGGACGGGTTCTTGGAGATCTTCTTCTCCACCGAGTAGGCGCAGAAGGACGCAAGGGTCGCCCCACCGCCGGGCAGGACACCAAGGAATGTACCGACGCCCGTCCCACGCAGGACTGCAGGCCATGCCCGGCGGAAGTCCTCTCGCGTTGGCCACAGCCGGCTTAGCTTACTCACGAGCACGCCGCGCGCCTCATGATTTTCGAGGTTCTCGATAATCTCCGCAAAGCCAAAGAGACCAATGGCGATGACGACGAAGTCGATGCCGTCGAACAACTCCACCGCGCTGAATGTCAGGCGCTCCTCGCCTGAACTGGCATCAATGCCCACCATCCCGAGGAGCAGGCCGAGCAGGATCATGCCAATGGCTTTCAGAATCGGTCCGCGAGCAAGCACCGTTGCCGCGAGTAGGCCGAACAGCATGAGCGAGACGTATTCGGTCGGCCCGAACGACAGGGCAAAAGAGGAGAGCGTCGGACCGGCAATGGCGATGCCAAAAGTCGCGACCGTACCGGCAAAGAAGGAACCGAGAGCCGCGACAGCGAGCGCCGATCCCGCTCGTCCCTTCTGCGCCATTTTATAACCGTCAATCGCCGTCACCACCGAGGAGGCTTCTCCCGGCAGGTTGACCAGAATGGCCGTTGTCGAGCCACCGTACTGAGCGCCGTAATAGATGCCGGCCAACATGATAAGCCCGGCGAGCGGCGGCAGGTAGAAGGTGATCGGCAAAAGGACGGCGATCGTGGCAGTGGGGCCGATGCCGGGTAGCACGCCGATCAGGGTGCCGAGCAGTGCGCCCAAAAGGCAGAAGCCGAGATTTGTGGGCGTCAGCGCCTCGCTGAATCCCAGCATGAGGAGGTCGATAAAGTTCACAAGTCCCTCCTCAGAATGGCCAGATGGGCATCTGAACGCCCAAGCCGACAATGAAGACCAATGCGCCAAAGGCCGTCAGCCCGGACGTAAGCAGGATCACTTCGCGCAGTTTCGAGTCACGATCGGCAATGCTGCCGACGAGCAGCAACCACACGGCCGCTGCGACGAACCCGAAGAATTCAGCAATGAAGGCAAAGCCGACGACCGAAGAAAGAATGATGGCCACCGGCCAAAGCTTCGGTGCGGCGATCTCCTGGCGATCACGAAAGGCACCAATTCCGCCGACTGTCACGCCAACGATGATGAGAAGCCAACAGACGATCGTGGGAAGATAACCTGGTCCCATGGCAGACGCCGTCCCAAGGGTCAGGTCGCGCCCGGCCCAAAGGCCAAGCGCGCCAAAACCCACGAAAAGCAAGGCGGTCAGGAGGTCCGGACGATCGCCCGCCCCGCCAGCTTTGCGCGGCGCCGACATTACTGCTGTTCCTTTGCGAGCTTCCAGATGGCGCCCAGCCGCCCTGCCCGAACCGGCAATTCCTTGCCCCAGTCTTCAGAGGAGAGGTAGGAAAGGGCAAGAGACTGTTGTTTGGCTTTCGCCTGGAATTCCGGATTATCGAGCGCTTTTCGGATAGCGTCGGAGAACTTGACCCGGACATCTTCCGGCACGTCGCAGCTCATCGCAATGCCGCGCTCCGAACTCACCAGAATTTCAAAGCCCTGCTCCTTTGCCGTCGCCAGATCGGGGGCGATCACAGCGCGTTCTTCTGCGAACTGGCCCAGATTCTTGAAGGCTGAATGATCGCTGCCAACGAATTCGCCGACGTTGATGCCAATCGTCATGACATGGCCGCCAAGAAGCGCGGTGCGTGCCTCGTTCGCACCGTTGAAGGTTACGGCGGTGAGATCGACACCGGCAGCTTTTTCAAGCTGAAGCATCGCCAAATGCTCGTCGGTGCCTAGTCCAGTCGTACCGACCGTAACCGCCCCCGGATTTGCCTTGGCGAAGGCAACAAGATCCTTGAGCGAGTTGAACTCGGAGTTGGCCTGGACGATGAACGAACCCGGATCCTCAACGATGCGAGCAACAGGGCAGATCTTCTTGGGGTCGAAACGGACCTTTCGATCCATCTGCATGGTCAGATAGCCGGGCGTGTTTAGCGAGGAAGCGGTGTAGCCGTCCGGACGGGCTTCCGTCATCGCCGTGTAGGCGATTTCACCCGAAGCACCCGGCCGGTTCAGAACCGTGATTTTCGCGCCGAGTTCCTTCTCGACGTATGGCGCAAGGGTTCTGTTCATAACGTCCGTGCCCCCGCCCGGAGCGAAAGCGACGATGAACTCGATCGGCCGATCCGTCGGCCATTCGGCATGTGCAGCACCCGCGCCCAAGAAAAGGGTCGTCGCCAGCGCGGTGTTTCGGATCAAATGCTTCATGCTATCCTCCCAGTGATGTCTGTTATCGAGCGCGCCTCGCGCTTCGAGGTTTCATTGGGCCCGACACGGACTTGCCGTGACGAGCCAGGATCTTTGTTTTGGCCGGTGAGCTTCAACTCCTCCGTGAAGCGCCGGCAAAATTCAGTCGCTCACGCGATCAAGGTTCAGGCGGCAGTTCGCAACCACCCTTCGTGAGCGCGTCGTTGAACCAGGTCGGCTTGTGCGTCCCGGCCTTGATGTTTTCCATCTGCTTGTTTTCGGCGGCGTGCTTGGCAGCGGTCCGATCGTAGACCTCAGCCACGTCATCGATCGGGATCACGACCACCCCATCCGCATCGCCAAGGACCAGATCGCCCGGCATGACCACCATGCCGCCGATGGCAATCGGACAATTGATTTCACCAGGGCCGTTCTTGTACGGCCCCCGGTGAGTGACCCCGGCGGCAAATGAGGGAACGTTCAATTCGAGAAACGCATCAGCGTCGCGAATGGCTCCGTTGAGAACGAAACCGGCCACCCCGCGACCCCGCGCATGGGCAAGCATCATCTCGCCCATTAAGGCATTCGTGACGTCGCCGCCCGCATCGATGACGATGACGTCGCCTTCGGCAGCCATGTCGATTGCCTTGTGCAACATGAGGTTGTCACCGGGCGGTGCCTTGACCGTGATGGCGGGGCCGGCGAGTTTGCCAGACCGGTGCATCGGCCGAAGCTGGGCGCCGGCGGCATGCATGCGGTGCATGCTGTCACTGACATTGGCAACCGGCAGTTCCCGAAACTTCTCGACCCACGCTTGCTCGACGGCCCGGGGCCGACTGCGAACTCTGAATCCAATGGTCAAAATACTCTCCTGAAAGTGCGATTGATGATGTTGAATGAGCTCGATCGTTAGGCTGTGGCCGCCAAGGCCCGGAAGTTCACGATCCTCTCGCGACCGAGACCACGCTCCTCCAAAATTGCGAGCACTCCCTCGACCGCATCGATGCCGACACGGACATTCGCCTCCGTCGTAACACCACCAATGTGGGGTGTGACAACAACCTTCGGCTCCTGCCAGAACGGGTGGTCGGGTGCAGGTGGCTCGGTCTGGAAGGTGTCCAGTCCGGCGCCCGCAATATGATCGTTGGCTATGGCGCGCAGCAGCGCGTCTTCGTCGATGAGGCCGCCGCGAGCGGTGTTGATGACGTAGGAGCCCGGCTTCATCCGAGCAAGGCGCTTGTCGTCGAGGAGGTTTCGTGTCTCGGGCGTCAGCGGGCAGTGCAAGCTGATGATATCCGAGCCAGCGAGGATGTCCTCGACTGTGTTCCGCCGGGCGACGCCGGCCTGTTCGAACGTGGCATCATTCGTGAACGGGTCGTAGGCGCTGACGTGGATGCCAAAGGGCTTCGCGAGCGCTGCCGTATGACGTGCGATTGCGCCGAAGCCGATAAGTCCAAGGGTCATGCCCGAAAGCTCCTTGCCCGAAAAGCCCGGCTTTTCCCACTTTCCCGCTCTAAGCCCGGCGTCGAGCGGCAAGACGCGCTTCACGGTTGTGAGGAGAAGAGCAATCGCGTGTTCGGCGACGGATCGAGCGTTGGCACCGGTTGCAACAACGACAGGGATTTCGCGGCGGGAGGCAGCATCGAGATCGATATTGTCGACGCCTACCCCATGTTTGGAAATCACCCGAAGCGAAGGGGCAGCGTCAATCGCCGAGGCACCGAAGCGGCCCATGCGAACAATGACACCAACCGGATCGGCGCCGGCCACGATGCCTACGAGAGCTTCTTCGCTCGTATAGGGCGGTACGTAGACCAGACTGTAACCGCGTTCTTCGGCGAGCTTCACTGCCCGCTCATTGATCGCCGGGCCGGTGACGAGAATGTTTTGGCTTGGCATGCGTACCTCGATTGGCAATGGCGAGGACGCAAGAGCACTAAGGTGCTTTTGCCAGATCCTCCCTCGTGCCCGAACTCCCGTGGGCACCTCCTACACAAGACGGTAGCATAAGCATTTCTTGATAAAAGCGAATAATTCTGTCAAAGATAAACAGAAAATCTTAATTCGATAGGTGCCCGTTGGACATTCGTCAGTTGAAGACCTTCATCGCGATTGCAGAACACGGCACGTTCGCGAAGGCGGCCGACGCGGTTGGTCTCACACCGTCTGCTGTGAGCCAACAAATTCAGGCGCTGGAATTGGAAGTGCGGGCAGAACTGTTCGATCGCTCCACGCGACCGATCACGCTGAACAGTCAGGGACTTCAAATGCTAGAGGCAGCACAAGGTCTCGTGCGTTCTGCCGATGATATCGTTGACGCTATTTCCGGGAAATCGGTCGGTGGCACGTTTACCATCGGCTCGGTGCGCTCAAGCGCCCTGTCTCTTTTGCCGAAGGCGATCATCGCACTCAAGAACGACTTCCCCGGCTTGAAGATCAAGCTCCACGTTGCCAACACCGATGAGCTGCTCAACGATGTCGTTACCGGACGCCTCGATTCAGCGATGGTGGCCGAATATTCCAGCGTCCCATCGACATTGCGGTGGAGCCCGTTCATCCAGGAACCCCTCTTTGTGATCGCTCCAAAGGGGACGCGGATCAGGCCTGCGGCGGAGATGCTTACGGAACTTCCCTATGTGAAATTCATCAGCCGGTTTCGCCTTGCCAACATTATCGAGACCGAAGTCGCGAGAAGCGGGATCGTCACGAATGTCATTGCCGAGATCGACACGATCACAGCAGTCGTCGCCTGCGTGGTCAATGGGCTGGGAGTTTCAATCGCGCCCTGGAGCGCCTTAAAAGAAGCCGGCGGCGAGGTGGTTGCCGTGCCCTTTGGCGAGCCGCCAATCTATCGCCAGATCGGCCTTATAGAGCGCCGGGCCAGTCCTCGAGCAGCGGTCATCGACCGGCTTCACCAACACCTAGTCAGTTTCAGCGGGGAATTCGGGCTTACTCGATGACGGATGTCGCTCGATCAAACGCAGCGGCTGATTTATGGGCGAACGCGTGATTGCGTAGCTCCCCCAGATTTAGCGGCAGGCGTCCTAAACAACCTGCCAGCTTGAAGTTTAGATCTAACTAATATCTACTAGCTGGAATTGTACTATGCACGGCTCCAAGCTCTTGATCATGGGATGGCTTTGCTGAGGATGCTTCATGTTTTTGATCCGCACCGATCTTGATGAAGCCGTTCAAAAATGGCGCGACATCATATTCACATCCTTACCATCTGACCGACTTGGCGCGTACGTCGCTTTGCGCAAACACGATCTGACGATCGAACTTCACGACGTCGACGAGGAAAGCGATCTTCTCGTCTTTGCCTCCGATGGCGAAGCGTTGGCCGAACGATTTCGTTTGGCTTATCCCTATGTCGTGACATATGCAGGGAATCCCGGCTATCCGCTAGAATATCTAGTTTGGCTTTCATTTCACATGCAAGCAAACTTCGATCGGCTAGGTGTCCTCGAAGTGAGCGCGACTTATGAGGATCAAGGCGGCGAAATCGAAAACATGTCTGCCGTTGCGATGGGCTTCTCGCACCAGACCGACCTTGAAGAATTCATAGATCGGTTTGACGGTCAGGACCTGAGCAAGGATCCACACTTCGGCCACGAGGTGTATGTTGCCGAAGTCAGAGGCCCCTCTCCACCCCCTGGGAGTTCACCGATGATCCCGCCTCCGCTGGACGCCGACTGAGCCCGATCGTGAAATCTTGAAATAGCCCGGCGGTTGCTGCGTAACTCGAATTGATTAGCCAGGCCCCCTAAAAATCCATTGCCTTTGAGCGCCCCACTTGAAACAATATACCTGTAATTGCGCAACCACAAAGCACACGTTAAATGAGATTCGTGCTGGTCTTATTGCCGCGCAATTCCTCCATTTATCGAACGCGCACCTTGATTAAGCCTCCGCCCGTCGCGGAGGCTTAATCATCCATAGGGGGCCGACGTCACTGACGAAGGTTTTGCGTCAGTCCCTATAGGCCGATCCCTCGCCGAGCTTGCTTCTGTCCGCAGTTCGAGCTGGGCCGCTGCTCAATAGAACTGCTGAGGGGACGTCGATCCCTTCTACTTTGCGGTGGATCCCTTTTCATCACGGAGCCGCTTTTGTGATCGCGTCAAAAGGCGCACCCCAAATGCCGCCGGCACCCGACACTCACGACCGATCATCGACGATTGACCTTGCCCCAATGTCCTAGCCAGTTTTGAGTTCGCTCCAACGGAAGCCGGCGCAACCGGCCGCAGAAGTTTACCTGGTGGTTCGCGTGGCCTTTGCCTTGCCAATGTGGGTACCGGTCCAGATGTCTATGAGAAGTGGTCCGCCTACAAGCCAGCCCCAATGCCCGGCCAGCAACGAGCGGTGCATTGCGTGGGTTCGCCGAAGATGTTGCCACATTCAAACTGTTAGCGCCTGGTCAGCCGCGAGCGCGCTCGGGCGCAGATATTTTTCACCCAGCCACACGATTCCCAAGTTGACAGTTATCAACATATCGTCCAACATAAATATACAACGTCTTCTAATATTGGACAATAGGAAAAAGGAAGAAATTTCGAATGGCAGTCCGCCCCCTTTCATCCGTGCTGAAGACACTTGCTGCATTCGACTGTGTCGCGGCCGCCGCGGAACCGATGCGGCTGGCCGAGGTCGCCAAGCAGCTCGGAGAAGCCCGAGGCGCTGCCCACCAGCGCCTCGTCACGCTGGTCGAAGCGGGCTGGATCGAGCAGACGCAGGACGGTCGCTACCGGCTGACACTGCGGGTCGTCAGTCACGCAGCGATGGCGTTGGAGCAGTCCAATCTCGGCGCGCGCTTTGCGGGGGTTCTCGAGGAAATGGTGACGCAGAGCGGTGAAACGGCTTCGCTTGCTGTCCTCGATGGCAAGGATGCGGTCATCGTTCGCCGGGTGGAATCGCGCGGTGTTCTTCGGGCCGACCTCAAGGTTGGTGCGCATCTGAGACTCGATCGCACGGCATTTGGCCGCGTCCTCGCTTCGCATGCACGCCCGGAAATCATCGAGCGCCTTCGGGTGCAGGGCGTGAGCCTGCCCGATGACGAGATGATGACGCTGGTTCGCCAGCAGGGATACGCAATTTCCGAAGTCGAGGGCCCGCGCACTGTCTCGGCTGTGGCCGCCCCGATCCTGGATGCGCAGGGCGAGTGCATTGGAGCACTGGCCCTTTCGGGCCCGTTCCAAGGTTTTGACACTGAAAAATGCGCTGGGATCGTCGTCGCGGCAGCGGCGGCGAGCTCTGGACGCATGCGAGGAGACCAATAAATGACTGCCCTTAGAAGTCCTGCTCCGGAATCGGACACCCACCGCATCGCGCGGCTAATGCGTTCAGCCGGAGAAATGATGGCGCCCGAACGCCTGGCCGCGATCCAGCCGTCGCGTGTCAGCGCATCGCGCGCATTGCTCAGCCAGGCAATCCGCGGTCGCTGGCAAATCCAGTGCAAGCGCTTCGAGATCGATGAGAAGGGCAACGGTGTCGCTGAATACCGCATCGATATTGGCGGATGGCGCTTCAGCTTTCCCGTCTATTCCTTTGAGCCCTCACCCCACGGCCGCACCGGCCGCATCATTGGCCGGGCCTGGGACATGATGGGCGCGCTGGTCGAAGGCGATATGAGCCGGGCCGATTTCGAGACGACGGGCGCTGAACTTCCCAAGCTCTATGAGGGACGCGCCACAGCCGGCACGCTCATTTGGTGCCGTTCCAACCGCAGCGGTCGCTTCTTCGAGAGTGCACGCCAGGCGCTTGCGTCAGGAAGGCAGCCGGACGTCGCTGAGCTGGCGCAGACCTGCTACCTCATGCGCAACACAGGTCTCGACGGCAACGGCACGTTTGGAACCAAGACATTCCTTGCCTTTGAAAAAGATCACCCCCTGCGCTGGTCGCTCGCCGCGCAAATGCTGTGCGCCTACATGATGCGCGTCTTTGCCCAGGACCTGCTGCAGCATCTTGTCCGCCTCGGCTCGCCGCAGGCACCCGACATGGCCAAGGATCTTCGCCGTTTCCTCGGCGTCGGCAACGGCTCGGCTCTCGGCCTGATGCTCTTCGTCAACAACCACCCGCGGCTGATCGAACGCTGGCTCTTTATTCGCGAAGAGGCCATTGCGCGAGCCAAGGCGGTTCTTCCCGACGCAGAAGGTTCTGAGATTGCCAAGCTGCTTGCCCTCGTCGACAAGGCGATCACTTTCCGCAGCCAGGACCGCGCGGCCTACGAGAACTTCACGCGCTCCGATGTGCTTGCTGAAGAGCTGCAAACCATCCGGCGCGCTGTCGCCGACCTTCTGCAACGCTGGCAGGCGGGCAACCGCTTCGAGGCAGAGCCCTTCGCAGAGCTTGCGGCCTCGCTTGAGGGCCGCGTGCACGCGGAGGCGATGGAAACCCTTCATTCGCTGCTGATCGAACTCGTGCCCGATGAAGCCGACGCCCTGGTCGGGGGCCTGGTCATCGATGAGGAATTGACGGGGCGCCCGGAGATGCCGGTCCACCGGCTGCGCGACCTGGTTCGCAATGACTATGCATGGGCGTTCAATCTTAATCTCGAGGTGCCCGCCGGCGAGCGCTACGTCTGGTACAAGTCAGTGACCGCGGAAGAACCGCGTCGCGGCCTTGCAACGGAGGTCGGTCACGATGTCGTCAATCTCGGCCTCGACCTGCCACGTCTCGTGGTGGCGCTGGACCGCGACCTTTCTGCGGTTGACCCCAACCTCAGCACGGCGCGCTTCCTGTTCGCCCATCCGCAGCACCGCGCCATCGTCACCCGCGTCCAGGCGCTTGCCGGCACCAGCCTGCATTCGCCGCACGCCGACATCATGAGCGGCTCGTTTACGCCAGCCCATATCACCCGCCTTCTCAATGTCGGCATTCACGGCATCGACAAGACACGCGACTTCCTCGACCGCAACCTGCGCGGCGTCCTGTTTCATGGCGCGCCTCTTCCCGAAGACATTGCTTCTGGAAACGCCGACGCGCTGTGGTTTTATCCTGCGGAGCCAAGCCTGTGAGCACCTGCCAGTCCAACCTTTCGAACTCGATGACTGTGAGCCTGCGCGAGATGCGCATGGTGTTCGAGCGTCTCCTCCAGGTCACGCGCATCGAAAGCGGCCTCGTCCCGGCCCTTAGGGATTGTGCCGTCTACTCTGCGGCCCTCGGTCTTGGCGGCTTTTCGCGTCTGACCGCAACGCTCGAGACGATCAGCAAGGCCACCCCAAAGGCCCTGTCACTCGACGTATCGGGCGACCCCGTCATCGACTGTGGCGGCCAGCATGCCTGGCTCGCCGCCGATGCCGCGCTCGAGCTCGCGGTCGAAAACATGAAGACAGGCGGCAGCGGCGTTGTCACCGTGCGTAACGCCAAAGACATCGGCGAACTCAAAGTCATCGAGGCACTGGCGCAGCGCTTCAGCCTGAAGGCAACAGTCGCCGTCGACGTCGACCGCGCGGCTATCGCAATCACACAAGCGCCTGATCCCGATGAAATCGCCCTTCTCGACAAGATCCGCCGCAATGGCGTTGCCGTCGACGCCGCGACTTGGTGGGAACTCTACCATCGCTCGGCGGAAGCCCTTGCGCCCGACAGCTATCTTTCGCGTCGCCATGCCGGCCCGATCATCGTCGAGGCCGACGGCAAGGTCATCGGCCGCCAGGACGAAGACGAGACCGATTTTTCCCTGCTTCTGGCCGACGCGCCCAAGAGCGCTGCTTCCGGCAAACACTGAATGAAATAACCATGATCATCGATGCTCTGCAATGCGGCCACTTTGACCGCTCGTCCTTCCAGGCCCTGCAACGCGGCGGCTACAGCGCCGTCACCCCGACGCT
This sequence comes from Ensifer sp. ENS08, assembly GCF_014852195.1. Lineage (NCBI taxonomy): Bacteria > Pseudomonadati > Pseudomonadota > Alphaproteobacteria > Hyphomicrobiales > Rhizobiaceae > Ensifer > Ensifer sp. ENS08. The sequence continues at coordinate 11,601 of NZ_JACVBF010000026.1, read as the reverse complement.
CGGCTTCTGGGAGGGGACAATGGAATCGCTCGATTCCCTTGCCCGCTGGCGCGACATGGAGCGTGAGAACGCCGACATCGTCCTGATCGCCCGCACCGCCGCCGATATCGAGCGCGCCGAGCAGGAAGGAAAGCTCGCTGTTGTGCTCGGCTATCAGAACTCCAATCTCTTCGAAGACCGCATCGCCTATGTGGAGTTCTTTGCCGAACTTGGTGTGCGCGTTGTCCAGCTCACCTACAACAACCAGAACGAACTCGGTGGGTCCTGCTACGAGGAAAATGACAGCGGCCTGGCCCGGTTCGGCCGGGACGTCGTGCGCGAAATGAACCGGGTCGGCATGCTGGTCGATCTGTCGCATGTCGGCGACAAGACGACGCTGGACGCGATCGAATGGTCGCAAAAGCCCGTGGCCATCACTCATGCCAACGCCGCCTCGCTCTTTGAGCACAAGCGCAACAAGTCCGACCGCGTAATCAAGGCGCTTGCCGCCCGCGGTGGTGTGATCGGTTGCGTAGCCTACCGCAACATCACGCCCGCCAGCGCCTGCGCCACGGTCGACGGCTGGTGCGAGATGGTGGCGCGAACGGTCGATATCGCCGGCATCGACCATGTTGGTATCGGCACCGACATTTCCCACAACCACACCCAGCGTGACTACGACTGGATGCGAAAGGGCCGCTGGACACGATCCGTTCAGTACGGCGCGGGTTCGGCGGCCACGCCTGGTGCGGTGCCGAAGCCGGAATGGCTACTCAAACCGGAAAACCTTCAGGACGTAGCGCCGGCGCTCCTTCGGGTCGGTTTCAATCAGGAAGAGGCGAACAAGATCCTCAGAGACAACTGGCTGCGTCTTTACGGCGAGGTCTTCCGCGCCGACTGACCGGTTACGGAAACGAATTTCCAACGAAAGAAGGGCCGCCGCCAGGCTCGCGAGCGGCCACGGGGAACAGCAATCAACGACCGTTCGACTAAGGAGAACAACGAATGGACACGTTCAAGAAAGCATCGGCAATACCGGTGTCGCGACGCGCAGTGCTCGGTGCTGGTCTTTTTGGGGCCGCCATGCTCGCCTCACCCCTCGTGCGCCGCGCAAGTGCTGCGGACAATGTACTTTATGTCAACACCTGGGGCGGCGACTGGGAAGCTTCCGTTAAGAAGTTCCTCTTCGATCCGTTCACGGCCGACACCGGCATCGAGATCCGCACGGTTTCGCCGATCTCGTTTGCCAAGCTCGCCGCGCAGAAGACGACCGGCGTCTTTGAGTTTGACGTCACGACGCTGGGCGTCGCCGACGTCGCCCGTGCGAATGCAGCCGGCCTCTTGGAAACGCTCGGAGACCATGTCGATGCGTCCAAACTTTGGCAGGGCGCCATCTATGAAAACGGCCTGTCGACTCACGGCTTTGCCACGCAGCTCGCGTTCAACAAGACGAAGTACCCGGATGGTCTGAAGAACTGGGCCGACTTCTTCAACGTTGAAAAATTCCCGGGCAACCGCAGCCTGCAGCGCCACGCCGCCCGCGTACTCGCCATCGCCCTGCTCGCCGACGGCGTTTCCCCGGACCAACTGTTCCCTTATGATCTCGACCGTGCCTTCGCCTCGCTCGACAAGGTCAAGGACAACGTGCGTGTCTGGTGGACAGCAGGCCCGCAGGCCCGCCAAATCCTGACCGACGGCGAGGTCGACATGGCCGGCCTTTGGGACAGCGATGCCGCCGGCGCCAAGAAGGCTTCCAAGGAGCCGATCGAGATCGTCTGGGATCAGGCGATTGTCGACCAGGCATGCTGGATCGTCGCCAAGGATAGCCCGCGTGCCGAAAACGGCTTCAAGCTGATCAGCCATATCGGCCAGAATGCAGAAGGGCTCGCGAAGTTCTGCATCGCCGACCAGAATGGCCCGATGAACCCGAAATCGTTCGATTTCATCCCAGCTGAGGTGGCCAAGACCATGCCGACTTATCCCGATCACCTCGCCCGCGCCGTCATGCTTGATGGCGCCAAGCTGACGGCACAGATCGACGAGTTGAGCAGCCGGTTCGAAAGCTGGGTCGGTCTTTGATGCAACCCTCCCGGTTCCGCGAGAAACGGAACCGGGTTGGTCTAAGAAACAGGTGCATTGCCTAGGGGCGGCCCGCCGCCGCCGGCGTGTGGATCGGGGTTTCCCGATCAGGGTACTGAGGGAGCATTGACATGAAACAGAGATCGTTTTCGCCCATTGCGGAGGGGCCGATACCGCTGATGGCCCCGGCAGCGGTCTTCCTTGCGGTGTTCTTCCTGGTGCCGCTTGCCTATGTCGGCTGGATGAGCATCTCGCAGCCGGTGGTCGGCCTGCAGAACTTCGCACGGCTTCTGCATTCGAGCCTGTTTGCGTCCGTGCTCTATCAGACGTTCAGGACCGCCTTCCTCGTCACCGCTCTTGCGCTCCTCTTCGCCTATCCGCTCGCCTATGCTGCCGCCAACGGATCCAAACGCTTCGCCACCTTTCTCCTGACCGTGGTCGCCCTTTCTTTCTGGACGAGCTATCTCGTGCGCACCTATGCCTGGATGGTCATTCTCGGCAACCAGGGGCCGGTCACGGCACTCCTTACCTGGCTCGGCTTCGATCCTGCGCCGAAGCTACTCTTCACCACGTTCAGCGCAACGCTTGCCATGACCCACGCGCTCATTCCTTTCATGACCATGTCGCTGTTCTCGGTCATGAAGCGCATCGATCCTCTCTATGTTCGCGCTGCGGAAAGCCTCGGCGCGAGCCCGCTTCGTGCCTTCCTCGCAGTCTATCTGCCGCTTTCGGCACCGGGCATCGTCAACGGTTGCACGCTCGTCTTCATCTCCTGCCTCGGCTTCTATGTGATGCCCGTGCTGCTCGGCAGCCCGCGCGACCAGATGATCGCAGGTATCATCGGCGACCAGATCGAACAGACACTCGACTTCGGGCTTGGCTCGGCAATCTCGATCGTGTTGCTCGGTCTGACGCTCGCAGTTTACGCGCTCTACAACCGCTTCTTCGGACTTAACCGGCTATGGGCAGGAGGTGGCCGATGAACCCGTTCGTTCGCGCGCTTGCGCTCCTCATCGCTTTTTTTGTCGCTGCACCGATGTTCATCGTCATCCCAATGTCGTTCAGCTCGGCTGCGTCGCTAACCTTCCCGCCGCCCGGCTACACGCTTGCCAACTACATCAACTTCTTCTCGGACCCCAACTGGACTGAGCCACTCATCAACAGCGTCATCATCGGTCTTGGAACGGTACTGGTGACGCTCTGCCTTGCCATCCCCGCGTCCTTCGCACTGGTGCGGCATATCTTCCTCGGCCGTGAATTGTTCAATCTCCTGATCATGCTGCCAATGATCGTGCCGACCATCGTCATGGCGCTCGGCTACTACATGTACTTCGGTCAACTTCGCCTCGTGCAGAGCTACCTTGGCGTCATCCTTGCCCATAGCTGCATCGCCATGCCGATGGCGACCCTGATCCTGACGGCGGCACTCAAAGGGTTCGACCGGTCCGTCGAGCGGGCTGCCATGAACCTTGGCGCGTCGCCCTTCACGACATTCCGGTTGGTGACCTTCCCAATCCTGCGTCCCGCCTTCACCGTCGCCGGTCTCTTTGCCTTTATCGCTTCCTTCGACGAAGCGGTGATCGCGCTCTTCATCTCCGGCCGCGACAGGGCGACCTTGCCGCGCCAGATGTTCAACGCCGTCCGCCAGGAGGCAGACCCGACCATCTCGGCGGCATCCTCTTTCCTGTTTCTGCTCGTTCTGGCTGGCGTCTGTGTCTGGCTTGCGCCGCAATTTGTGCGCCGCCGGTCCGGGACAACACGTCAGCCGCTCGAAAACGGCGCCACCAACACCGCTGCGGCGGCATCCTGATCAAGGAGCACAGCCATGAACGCCCGTTCTCTCACACTCCGCAACGTCAACAAGAGCTACGACGGCAAGCATATGGCGGCCGACAACGTGTCGCTCGAGATCAAGGCTGGCGAGTTCGTCTCCTTCCTTGGTCCCTCCGGCTCCGGCAAGACCACGACGCTAATGATGATTGCCGGCTTCCAGCATCCGACGAGCGGAGAAATCCGGCTCGGCGAACGCGCCATCGACAAGCTGCCGCCGCACAAGCGCAATATCGGCATGGTCTTCCAGAACTACGCCCTCTTCCCGCACATGACGATTGCCGACAACGTCGCCTTTCCCCTGCGCATGCGCGGTGTGGAGAAGGCCGAGAAAGAACGGCGCTCGCGGGAGGCGCTGGCCAAGGTCGGCCTGCAAGGTTTCGAGAGACGCATTCCCTCGGAATTATCCGGCGGACAACAACAGCGTGTGGCCCTTGCCCGCGCACTTGTCTTTGAGCCCGATATCATTCTGCTCGACGAACCGCTCGGCGCGCTCGACAAGGCGCTTCGCGAGCACATGCAGGTGGAGTTGAAACGCATCCACCGCGACCTCGGCGTCACCATGGTCTACGTCACCCACGACCAGTCGGAAGCCATGACAATGTCGGACCGGATCGCCGTTTTCAACGAGGGACGCATCGAGCAGGTAGGCACCCCAAACGAGATCTATTTCGCGCCGAAGACCCACTTCGTTGCCTCGTTCATCGGCGACAGCAACATCCTCGGAGCTTCCTCGCTTGGCGATGGCCGCTACGAGACGCCAGTCGGCGTCGTCGACACCAAAGCTGCAGGCGGTGACCGCAACAGCAAAGCCGAATTGCTGTTGCGCCCGGAGATGATCCGCCTCGCCGATGGAGCGGATCCAAGCCGTCAGGCGATGAAGATCGACAGCACTATCAACTATGGTGACAACCTGCTGGTCATCGGCAAACTCGGCGCGCAAGCGATCCGCATGCGCGTGCCCGGCGTCGATGCACGAAGGCTCGACGGTGCTTCCGAGTGCCACGTCACCTGGCGCAGCGAAGATGTGCACGTCATCGCCTGACAATCGCGAAGCGCAATCAAGCATACCCTGGAGCCTGCCATGAACGACCGTCCCAACTCCCTTCACGCCCTGGACCGGCAAAGTCTCGTGCACCCCTACACCAACCTTGCGGTTCACCAGGAAGTGGGGCCGCATGTAATCACCGGTGGTGAGGGCATTTACGTCGTCGACGATCAGGGAAAACGTTACATCGAGGGTCTTGCTGGCCTCTTCTGCGCGGGGCTCGGCTTCAGCGAGCCGCGTTTGGTGGAAGCGGCGACGCGGCAGCTGAAGACGATGCCATTCTATCATTCCTTCGCCCACAAATCGACGGAACCGGGTATCCGCCTTGCAGAGAAGCTGCTCGAAATGGCGCCGGTACCCATGTCGAAGGTCTTCTTTGCCGGTTCCGGTTCCGAAGCGAACGACACGGCGATCAAGCTGGTCTGGTACTACAACAACGCGGTCGGACGGCCTGAGAAGAAGAAGATCATTTCGCGCCGCAAGGCTTACCATGGCGTAACGGTGGCGACTGCAAGCCTCACGGGTCTTCCGTTCAACCACCGTGATTTCGATCTGCCGATCGCCAAGATCCTCCACACCGATTGCCCGCATTACTGGCGGTTTGCAGAACCTGGTGAGAGCGAGGAAGATTTTGCAACCCGGCTTGTCTCCAATCTCGAGGCTATGATCCTCGAAGAGGGTCCGGAAACGGTGGCGGCCTTCTTCGCCGAGCCGGTCATGGTGTCTGGGGGAGTGATCACACCGCCGAAGACTTACTTCGAAAAACTCCAGGCGGTCTTGAAGAAGTACGACATCCTTCTGGTGGCAGATGAAGTCATCTGCGGCTTTGGGCGTACGGGTAACATGTTCGGGTCGGAAACCTACGGGCTGAAACCGGACATGATCAGTTGCGCAAAGCAGCTTTCGGCCGCCTACATGCCGATCTCCGCGCTGATGATCAACGAGACGATCTCTGACGTCCTCCTCGACCAGAGCCGCAAGATCGGAACATTCTCGCATGGCTTTACTTATGGTGGTCATCCGGTCGCCGCGGCCGTGGCTCTGGAGGCCCTGACTATCTACCAGGAGGTAGACATCGTCTCCCACGTCCGCGCCGTCGGCCCGCGCTTTCAGGAGGGCATTCGAAAGCTTGGCGAACATCCGCTGATCGGTGAAGCCCGCGGTGTGGGTCTTGTCGCCGGCCTCGAATTCGTCAAGGACAAGGTAACGAAAGAGAACTTCCCACCTGCCTGGCAGGTCGCCAACCATGCCGGCAAGTTCGCAACCGAGCGCGGCGTCCTCACGCGTGGTCTTGGCGACATGGTGAGCCTGTGCCCGGCCATGATCATCAACGAGAAGCAGATCGACGATCTCATGGCACGCATGCAGCTTGCTCTCGACGACACGCTTTCGTGGGCGCGCAGCCAAGGCTACATCGCGTGATGCCGGAGATCGACATGTCCACCCGTCCGCCACATTCCTATGAACGGCTCGGCATGCTGATCGGCGGCCGCTGGATTTACGAGACCGAGGGGCAGGACGCGGTCATCGACCCGGCAAGCGGAGCGGTCATCGGCTATTTGCCCTGCGCCACCGACGCCGACCTAGCGGCGGCCGTCGCCTCCGCGCAGCGGGCGTTCGGAAGCTGGAAGGATCGCTCACCGCTCGACCGCGGGCAGATCCTGCGGCGCTTCGCCGATCTTGCTCGCACGCACGCCGAGGAGGTCGGCCGCAACATGGTGCTTGACCAGGGCAAACCGCTGACGGAAGCAATCGGTGAGATCCGATTTGCCGCCGACCATGCCGATTGGCATGCGGAGGAAGCGCGGCGCATCTATGGTCGCCTTATCCCTTCGCGAGATCCACGTGTACAGCAGGCGGTCACGCGCGAACCCGTCGGCGTCTGCATCGCATTTACCCCTTGGAATTTCCCGTTTAGCCAGGCACTGCGCAAGGTCGTGGCAGCCTTGGCAAGCGGCTGCACGATAATCCTCAAAGGGCCGGCGGAATCGCCCTCCTCCACGGTCGCGATCGGCCGGTTTATGCAGGAGGCGGGTCTGCCGGACGGTTGCCTCAATATCGTCTGGGGATCGTCTTCGCATATTTCCGAAACGCTGCTTTCGGCGCCCGAGGTGAAGAAGATCTCGTTTACGGGGTCCGTCGAAGTCGGCAAGCTGCTTGCTTCGCTCGCAGGCCGCCATATGAAGCGCTCCACGATGGAGCTTGGCGGCCACGCTCCGGTTATCGTCTTCGACGATGCCGACGTTGAAGCATCTGCCGACGCGCTTGCCGCGCAAAAGGTCCGCAATGCCGGACAGGTCTGCGTTTCGCCGACCCGCTTCTACGTTCAAACAGGAGCATATGACCGTTTCCTAGCGCGCTTCGCCGACAAGGTGGCCGCCACGAAGGTTGGCTATGGCTTTGCCGAAGGAGTGCAGATGGGTCCGCTCTGCCACGCCCGCCGGGTCACGGCTATGGAAGGCTTCGTACAGGATGCCCGCGAACGGGGAGCGGAGATCGTGACCGGCGGCAGTCGCATCGGCGACGCCGGCTTTTTCTATGCGCCGACGGTGGTTGCCGGTGGTTCCGACGCGTTGCGGCTGATGAACGAGGAGCCCTTTGGACCCATTGCGGTCGTCGCGCCTTTTTCTGGTTTTGACGACGTGATGCGGCGCGCCAACAGCCTTCCTTTCGGCCTTGCGTCTTACGTGTTCACCGCCTCCAGCAGTCGAGCCCAGCACGCCGCAAAAGCGCTTGCCGCCGGGATGGTCAGCATCAATCACTTCGGCCTGGCGCTACCCGAAACGCCTTTCGGTGGCATCAACGACAGCGGCTATGGTAGCGAAGGTGGGACTGAAACCTTTGACGGCTATCTCAACACGAAATTCGTGACCCGCTTCGACGCGCGGCCCGAATGAGCAGCCTTACTTTCTTGGAGAACAAAATGTTTGAAGCCATCGATACCGGATCAGACCCCTCAGACGCGCCAGTCAGCGAGGTCGTGCGCGCCGGCAATCTCGTCTGGTCGGTCCATATTTCCGAAGACCCGGTGAATGGCGACCTCGTCACAGGTGACATCGAAACCCAGACGCGCCGAACGCTTGGAAATCTCGACATCGCGATCCGTGCTGCGGGCGGCACGCTGGCCGATGTCGTGCAGGTTCAGGTTTTCCTCACTGAAAGATCGGACGCACCAGGAATGAACAAGGTCTACGCCGAGTTCTTCAAGGAGCCCTATCCGGTGCGTGCGACCGTGGTGGTAAAGGAGCTTTTGGCCGAAGGCCTTCGCATCGAAATCCTTGCCCACGCCGTTCTCGGCAACAGAGCTTAAAGTGGCCGATCATGTTTGAGAAAGTCGAAACCGGTATCGCTTCGTCAAAGGCGCCTTTGAGCGCTACGGTCAAGGCAGGCCGCATCGTGCGATCCGCGCATATTGCAAAGAATCCGACGACGGGCGAACCCATTACCGGTGACATCGAGACACAGGCACGCCAGGTGTTCCTGAACCTCCGACAGGCGCTCGAAGCGGCCGGCGGAACACTTGCCGATGTTGTGCAGATCCAGGCCTATCTCACGGATAAGGCGGATGCAGGCGGCATGAATAGGATTTACCGGGAGTTCTTTACTGCACCTTATCCGGTTCGTGCCACCGTCGTAGTCGATCTTCTCTCCAGCGGAATACGCCTTGAGGTACTCGCAACGGCTGTCCTTTCCTCCTCGGCGTGACGATGGTGTCTCGCCTGTTTGGCGCTGTCTGTCCAAAAGAGATAGAAGACGGCAACCGGCGGCACCGGCCTCTACCGAGAAAAGGGACCTGGTCCCTAACCAAGTCTTTTTAACAATGACAGACATGCCACGAACGTATGTGGAAACGCCGCCTTCCGTTCCTTCTTCATCCGTTGATTGGCTTCCACCACAGAGCGCTCATGCGTGATGTGCCGGTGGCGACCGAGAAGGAGATTGGAGACGAGGCGGCTCGGGTGACCGATTCGTCCAAGTCATTCGATACGCCAGAATTCATGAAGGGCAAGTTCAGGGTCCGCGCCGGGGCGGCGCAAGGCGGCACCTACGGCAACTCAGTGCGAGAGGCGCTAGACGTGATCTATGCCCTCGACGGAAGCCGGCTCAAACCTTTGACGGTGCGGTTGCGCCGCAGAACAGGTGGGCTGAGGTTTTGAGCAAGGGGTCTTGCGGCGGCCGCTCCGAACCAAACGGTTCCCCACGAACACGAGGGGAGCATTGCGCTCCCCTCCCCGATGTCGTCACATCAGGTCAGAACCTTGCCCTGCAAGTCTGCGTCGGCGTTGGAAACCCGCTGATGCTGGCGAAGGTGTTCCGCCCAGGATTCCACCATGAACCACTCAACCATCTTTTCCGGGTCGGCGGAGTCTTCGGTCACGCCCCAGCCATAGGCACCATCGCGGCGACGTTCCTGGGAGAGCGTGTCGAGCGCATGGAGGAAGGCGCGGCGGTGATGTTTTTCGACCTGGTACTCGATCAGGATCAGGACGGGACCACGGTCATGAGCGACAGGTTCGGCAACAAGCGGTTCCGGCCAATGGTTCGAAGGCACCAAATCCACATCGCCGGCTGGCAGCTTCAGTCGGTGCATGATGAAGCCGGCGGCAAGCAGTCCGGCAGCGCCGATCAGCAGCGTCCCCTGGATACCCGCTGCTTCGCCAACTGCACCCCAGCCAAGGCTGCCGGCGGTCATCGCCCCGTTGAAAACGGTGAGGTAGACCGCGAGACCGCGACCACGCACCCAGTTGGGGAGAACGGCCTGTGCTGCGCCATTGAGGGTTGTCAGCGCGGTGATCCATGCGCCACCGAGGAACAGAAGGGCGATGATGGCAACCCACTTCGGGAGGGAAAGCGAAAGTACGGCCATGACGATCGCGGTGACAACGGCCGCCCCGAGCAACAGTCCATCGGCGCTCAGCCGGTCACGCAGCTTCGGCATGACCAATGCTCCTGCGATCGCACCGGCACCGACAGCGCCGAGCAGAATGCCGTAGAAGCTTGCGTCCCCACCCAGGAGTTGGCGGGCGACCAGCGGCAAAAGTGCCCAGACCGCGCTCGCAAAGGCAAAAAAGATCGCGGCACGCAGCAGGACGACATGCAGTGGACGACTGGCGCGGGTGTAGCGGAGACCGGCACGGAATGCGCCAAAGAAGTTTTCAGACAACGCATCGTTGGCGCTTTTTGCCCGTGGCCACCAGAGAAGCGCGGCGATGACGATGATGTAGCTGGCCACGTCGGCACCATAGGTGACGCCTGCGCCAAACGCGGCAAGCAAAAGTCCGCCTGCCGCGGGGCCGATCGATCGTGCGATATTGATCCCGAGTGAGTTCAGCGCCACGGCGCTTTTGACGTCTTCTCGCTTGACCAGTTCTGGAACGATCGCCTGCCAGGTCGGCCCCATCAGTGCGGCACCGATGCCGCCGAGGAAGGTCAGACCGATCAGTGCGCTGACGGAGAGCATTCCGGTCTGCGCCAGAACCATCAAACTGATACTGACGGAGGCAAGCAAGATCTGAACAGCAATCAGGAACTTGCGCCGATCGAGGATGTCGGTGAGCACACCGGCCGGGATGGCGAGCAGGAAAATAGGCAAGGTTCCCGCCGCCTGCACCATCGCAACTGCGGCAGTTGAAGCGGACAGGTCAGTCATGAGCCACGAGCTGGCAACGTCACGCATGAAGCTGCCGGTATTGCCCAGGACTGTGGCCGTCCAAAGGACCGCGAAAACCGGTTGAGCCAGGGGAGCGAAGCTTCCGCCGACAGATTTTTTGTCGCTCATTTGCGATCTCCTTTTGTCAGATCGATTGCGGCGACAATGACGAATGCGCCGGCGAGGCCGAGATGCTCGAAGAAGGCATTGCCGGCCATCGTGCGATCCATGCCCGGTGCCATTTCCCAGAAGCGAAGGGCAATGAAGGTTGCAAGAAGAGTGAACCCCGCGAGTGACAGCGCGCCAGCCCAACGCAGGATGCCTGATACCACCATGGCCGAAGCCGCAAGCTCAAAGCCGATGACAGCAACCGCGAAGAACGCCGGCGGATGAAGACCGAAATGCGCCATCTCGGCGATCGCGCCATCAAAGTCGAAGGTCTTGGCAAGCGGCCCCTGAATGTAGGCGGCGCAAAGGGCAAGCAGCGCCGCGGTCCGCATTGCGGGAGCCGCGATGACTTCGGCAAAATGCCCACGGATTGAAGAGGTCGGGTGATGGATCATTTTTGCTCCTGCGATCGTCGCTGTTTCTGAAACCGGCTATGTGGTTCGTCTGATAGAGCGATATTGACCGGGAAGTTCCCTACCAACAATTGCATCAATATTTGCTATTTAATTGCATTTTTTTGCAACAATAGAAGCGCATTGCATGTGCTCCAGCCAAACACCAAAACGGGCAGCGACCGAGCTGCCCGTTTTGGTGTTCATGCATGATTTGCGTGCCTTCACACCGCCCAGCAGGAGCATCCAAGCGCGCCGAAGAAACCCTTAAGGTCGGCGATCGGCAGTTTCGACGTCCAGGCGCCGGCATGATCGTGGCCATGGACGTCGCAATCGCTGGCGCAGCCGCACGACGTGATCGCGGTGCGCCGGAGCGAGCGCTTTCCGGCGCCCTCGGGCTCACCCCAGGCGGCATAACCGCCGAAGGTGCGGACCGGCGACCAGTCGGGCATTGC
>NZ_JACVBF010000025.1:0-65271 GCF_014852195.1 Ensifer sp. ENS08 | reverse complement strand
GTCAGTGATCGGGCTTATAGACCCCCATCCTCACAGACGTCAACAGCCACGTTCAAAAAAACTTCAAAAATCGACAACTCTCTGAATTTACACAATAATTCCAGCTGTTGATAAACTAGGTCGATTTAATGCACCGGAAAACCAGCGAATCCGCGGCGCGAATCTTTGACCAGGCGGTCAAAAACCTGATGGCCATTTCACGTGGCCCAAAACGCCCCTCAGAGCGACCTCATCTACATGTAGACAGCATGGGTCTCTCAGCCGTCAGATGTAGATATCTCCAGCAACGAAGCGCCATACGAAGCACGCTCACGGACGCGCCACGCTTGCCCTTGGCCGGGCTATTGCCGTACTTGCGAATTGTCCGCCCTGCCCGACATGACGATCCATGCGGTGGCGGACCGACAACATGGTGATGCATGAGCCGACGGATGCACCGACCGCACGCAGCGCCATCATCTCTATAGGGGGCGGAGAACCAGACGTGACGACACAGCTTCCTGCGCTTCCGGTTCGCGAGGTGCTGCCCGCACTGGCACAAGCGCTCACCGCAGGCCCCTCCGTGGTGCTTTCCGCCCCACCCGGCGCCGGCAAGACGACGCTCGTTCCACTCTTCCTGCTCGATCAGAACTGGGCAAAGGGCGGAAAGATCATTCTGCTCGAGCCGCGCCGGCTGGCAGCGCGCGCCGCAGCTGGCCGCATGGCCGAGCTCCTGGGAGAAAAGGTCGGCGAAACCGTCGGCTATCGCATGCGTCTCGACAACCGCGTCTCCGGCAAGACACGCATCGAAGTGGTGACCGAGGGTGTGTTTGCCCGCATGATCCTCGACGACCCGGAACTCAAGGGCGTCGCAGCCGTGCTGTTCGACGAATTCCACGAGCGCTCGCTCGACGCGGATTTCGGCCTGGCGCTGGCGCTCGACGTACAGGCGGCGCTGCGTGACGACCTGAAGATCATCGTTATGTCGGCAACGCTCGATGTCGAGCGGGTCTCGGGCCTGCTTGGCGATGCGCCGGTCATCGAGAGCCAGGGGCGCAGCTATCCGATCGACATCCGCTACCAGGATCGCGGCGGCGACAGCGTCGAGGACACGATGCTGCGGGCCATTGCCGAAGCGCATCGTACGGAAGATGGCTCCATCCTCGCCTTTCTGCCCGGCCAGGCCGAAATCACCCGAGTCGCCACGCGGCTCCAGGACCGCTTCGACAACAATACGGCGATCGTTCCGCTTTATGGCAACCTGACCCAGAAGGAACAGGATGCAGCGATCCGGCCGGCGCCATCAGGCACCCGCAAAATCGTGCTTGCCACCTCGATCGCCGAAACCTCGATCACTATCGACGGCGTACGCATCGTCATCGACAGCGGCCTGCAGCGCCTTCCGGTGTTCGAGGCAGCGACCGGGATCACGCGGCTGGAGACGGTGCGCGTGTCGCGCGCGTCTGCCGATCAGCGCGCCGGCCGTGCGGGGCGAACCGAACCCGGCATTGCCATCCGTCTCTGGCATAGCGGCCAGACCGCAGCGCTTGCCGCCTTCACGCCGCCGCAGATTCTGGCCAGCGATCTCTCGGGCCTGCTGCTCGACTGCGCCCATTGGGGTGTCAGCGATCCGGCCACCCTTGCCTTCATCGACGCGCCGCCGGAGACGACACTCGCCGAAGCGAGGAAACTGCTGACCAGCCTTGGCGCGCTGGACGAGGCCGGCGCGCTGACCCCGACGGGCCGCAAGATCCGCGACCTGGCCTTGCCGCCGCGGCTGGCGGCAATGGCGGTTGCCGCGGCCGAAGAGGGACAGGCGGAAACCGCGTGTCTCTTGGCGGTGATGCTGACCGAACAGGGCTTGGGCGGCAACAGCGTCGATCTCGAGGACCGGGTGCGCCGCTTCCGTCAGGAGCGTGGCGACCGCGCCGGCGCCTCGCGCAATCTGGCGCGGCGCATGGCGGCCGAGCTGAAGGGCGCGCCGAAATCGAGCGAACCGATCCAGCCGGGTGCCCTGCTGATGCACGCCTTTCCCGACCGCATCGCGCTGCAGCGCGGTGGCCGCGGCCGGTTCGTCATGGCGAACGGACGGGGTGCCGAGATTCCCGAGACGGAGCGGCTGGCGGCGGCTTCCATGCTCGTCATCGCCGACCTGACCGGCCGCGCCGGCGGCCAGCGCGTGCTGGCGGCGGCAGAGCTGACGCGCGCCGAGGTCGAGGCGCATATGCCCGAGGCGATAATCCGCGAGGACCAGAGCTTTTTCGACAAGGCCAGCCGGCAGGTGCGGGCGCGTCGGGTCACGCGGCTCGGCGCCATCATCTTCGAGGAAGCGCCGCTCACACGACCGACCGGTGAATCGGCGGCGCGGGCACTCGCCGACGGCGTACGCCAGCTCGGCCTTGCCATCCTGCCCTTCTCCAAGGAGGCGATGCAGATGCGCGACCGCATCGGCTTCCTCAACCGCTCGATCGGTGAACCCTGGCCGGATGTTTCCGACGAAGCGCTGCTCGACCGTCTCGACGACTGGTTCGTGCCCTTCCAGCACGGCATCACCGCGATTGCCGACATCAAGGCATCCAATCTCTCCGACGGTCTGCTCTCCCTCATTCCGCACGAGCGGCAACGGGAACTCGGGCGGCTGGCGCCGACGCATTTCGAGGCGCCGACCGGGCAACGGCACCCGATCCACTACGACGGCGACGAGCCGCTGTTATCGATCCGGGTACAGGAGCTTTTTGGCCTGAAGACCCATCCGGCGATCGGCGATGGGCGGCTGCCGCTGCTGCTCGAGCTGATCTCGCCCGGACATCGGCCGATCCAGACGACGCGCGACCTGCCCGGTTTCTGGGCGGGTTCCTGGCGCGATGTGCGCGCCGACATGCGCGGGCGCTATCCGAAGCATCCCTGGCCCGAGGATCCGGCCAATGCGGCGCCGACGACACGGGCGAAGCCCCGTGGTACATGAGACGAAAGCATCGATCATTGGAATGCAGGCACGAATGACCACTGTTGCGCTCGAACACAACAACGACCAGACCAGCAACCGCAGCCTGCGCCTGCAGACGCTCGTCCGGCTGCGCTGGCTTGCCGTCGGCGGCCAGTCGATCGCCGTCCTCATCACGGCCTTCTGGCTGCAGTTTCCTCTGCCGCTGATTTCCTGCCTGGTGCTGATCGCGAGCCTCGCGCTGGTCAACGCCTATGTGACGTTGCGCTATCCGCCGACGCACCGGTTGCAGCCGCCGGCGGCCTTCGCGCTTCTCGGCCTCGATCTCGCGCAGATCACCGGATTGCTGTTCATCACAGGCGGGCTCACCAATCCCTTCGCGCCGCTGCTCTGCGTCCCGGTCATCATTTCCTCTGCGTCGCAGCCGAAGTCACACAGCATCATTCTTGCCGGTTTTGCGGTAATCGCCATCACCGCACTCGCCTTCTCACCCTTTCCGCTGCCCTGGTATCCGGGCACGGTCCTGCTGATGCCACGGGTGCTGACCGCCGGCATTTGGTTTGCGATCGTCTCGATGACCGCCTTTGCCGCCTTCTATACCTACCGCGTGTCGCTGGAAGCGAGTGAGCTGTCGGAAGCGCTGACGGCGACCGAACTCGTGCTTCAGCGGGAAAAGCACCTGTCGCAGCTCGATGGGCTTGCGGCAGCGGCAGCCCATGAACTCGGCACGCCGCTTGCGACCATCAGCGTCGTCGCCAAGGAGATGGAACGCGAACTCGGCGACGATCCGCGCTTCGGGGAGGACGTGCATCTGCTGCGCAGCCAGAGCGAACGCTGCCGCGACATCCTGAAGCGGCTGACGACGCTGTCCTCCGAGAGCGAGGAGCACATGCGGCTTTTGCCGCTGTCGTCGCTGATCGAAGAGGTGATGGCGCCGCATCGCGAGTTCGGCATCCACATCGAACTCATCGAAAGGGGCGACCGTGCGACCGAGCCGGTCGGCAACCGCAATGCCGGCATTCTCTATGGGCTCGGCAACCTCTTGGAAAACGCCGTCGACTACGCCAAGAAACAAGTGACCGTAACCGTCGAGCACACGGCGGATCGGGTTCGCGTCACGATCGCCGACGATGGTGACGGTTTCGCGCCCGATATCCTGCAGCGGATCGGCGAACCCTATGTGACACGCAGGCAGAAGGATGACAGCGCCGGCGGCCTCGGGCTCGGGCTCTTTATCGCAAAGACGCTGCTCGAACGCTCGGGCGCGCGCCTGCGCTTCGAGAATGGCGGGCCGGAGAGGCCGGGCGCCCGGGTCAGCGTCGAATGGCCGCGCGCCCTGATGGATACGAAACTGGCGAAATGACATTTCGCAGTTTATTGAACGAGGCAGAAACCTATAATCTCGGCGAAAGCGTTCCGTTTTTTGCCCAAGGATTGCGAGAATGACCGACAAATCGACAGCTTCGCCCAGCACCACCGCACAGGACGCCGAACTGATCGGACCGGACCGCACCCTGTTGCTCGTCGATGACGACGCACCCTTTCTCAGGCGGTTGGCCCGCGCCATGGAAGCCCGTGGCTTTTCGGTCGACATCGCCGAATCGGTCGCGGAAGGCATCGCCAAGGCCAAGGGCAACCCGCCGAAATATGCGGTCATCGACCTCAGGCTCGGCGACGGCAGCGGCCTCGACGTGATCGAAGCGATCCGCGGACGGCGCGACGACACGCGCATGATCATGCTGACCGGCTACGGCAACATCGCCACCGCCGTGAACGCGGTGAAGCTCGGCGCGGTCGACTATCTCGCCAAGCCTGCCGATGCCGACGACATCTTTGCCGCGCTCGTGCAGCGCCAGGGCGAACGCGTCGAGCCGCCGGAAAACCCGATGTCGGCCGATCGCGTGCGGTGGGAACATATTCAGCGCGTCTATGAAATGTGCGAGCGCAACGTCTCGGAAACGGCGCGCCGGCTCAACATGCATCGCCGCACGCTGCAGCGCATTCTCGCCAAGCGCGCGCCGAAGTAAGCAATCCACGACCGGCGCACAACCGCTGTTCCGGTCGCTTTTCCCCGCGGGATCAGTCGCGACCGCCGGAGAGGATGTCGCCGATCGAATCACCGAGTTCGCCGTTGCGCTCGGCCGCCCATTCGGCAAGCATCAGCCGTTGTGCTGCCGTACGGGCAAAGAGTTGCAGCACCGACTTGCGTGTCGCCGGCGGCAGCCTGTGTTCGGGCGCCTCGCGAACGATGTGGCCTTCATAACCGTCAGACAGCAGCAGTCCGCAGTCCTCCGGAAAGATGTCCAGTGGCACGGCGGCATGGGTGGCGAAGAACAGCCGGTCGCAGTGCTGTCGGTAGTCCGGCCATTTGCGGTCGACGCGAAAGTCCTCGATCGAGGTTTTGATCTCGACGATCCAGATCTCGCCCTTCACCGACAAGGAGATCAGATCGGCACGCCGTCCACTCGCCAAGGTCAATTCCGGCAGGACCGAATGGCGCAGCTCGGCGAACAGCCGCTGCACGCCGCGGCGCACCATCATCGCGCGATTCGATTGGCGACCGTCGATCAAGGGGTTGTCGCCATGGATGGAGAGGATCGTCATGCGTCCGGTGTCCCTTTGAGCCGGTCATTTTGTTGCAAAAAAACAAGGGTCATGGAATTTGCACTTTTCAGCCAAATTGTGGCCGCGCAATCTCTTGCATAGCTCAAACTAATCGAAAATAACCGTATTCACTGTTGGTCGCGGCGACCCAGTTTTTACTTCGCTTCTTTTTAAGAGACTCCCATGCGCTTCCGCAATGCCTTCCTCTTGTGCAGCCTCGCGGCGACACTCGCCGTTGCCGGCTGCTCGACGACCTCGTCAAAGCCCGAAACGGCTGCGAACGAACCCGCGCCCGCAACGGTACAGGTTGCTACGAATCAGATCTTTAACGGCGATTATGGCGCAGTTGAGGATCACGGTTACGCGCTGCCGGCCATTCCGATCAGCAAGGTCGATACCCGTTTCCATCGCCAGATCGTCGATTACGCCACCAGCGAGCGCCCCGGAACGATCGTCGTCAACACGCCGAATCGCTTCCTCTACTACGTGCTGCCGGGCGGCAAGGCCGTTCGTTACGGCATCGGCGTCGGCAAGGCCGGTTTTGCATGGGAAGGCGAAGCCTATATTGCCTGGAAGCAGGAATGGCCGATGTGGCATCCGCCGAAGGAAATGGCGGAACGCAAGCCGGAAGTCGCCAAGTACGTCGAAGATGGCATGGGTCCCGGCCTCAAGAACCCGCTTGGCGCCCGCGCGCTCTACCTCTTCAATGACCAGGGCAAGGATACACTGTTCCGTCTGCACGGCACGCCGGAATGGTCCTCGATCGGTACCGCCGCTTCGTCCGGCTGCATCCGCCTGATCAACCAGGACATCATCGACCTCTATTCGCGCGTTCGCCCCGGCAAGAGCGCCCGCGTCGTCGTCCAGCAGTAATCGAATCAGATCGACACTGACAAAGCCGCCGACCCCGTCGGCGGCTTTTTTCGTTCGCGCTCAACGTCATCCAACTTCCGAGCGAAAGCCGCAAGCAGGCACACCATCGACGCAAAGTTGCCGTCCTGATTCGCGCTCAAATCAGGGTCGCGGAATTTTTGTCCCTGTCCGCTCGGAAAGTTCAATTTCGACTTAAATTCAGTCGCTTATTAAGTAAGCGTTATCTAAATAATCGAAACAGTGTGCCCACGAAATTCCGCTCGGGAGGGACTGGCATGCTGATCAAGACCAAGCTTATCGGCGCAATTGCGCTTCTATCATCGATCGCTATCGGCATCGCTATTCACAGCCAGAGCACGCTGTCGGAAACCAGCGACATGATGGACGCGGTCTACGCCGATCGCATTGTGCCGCTGAAGAACCTGAAGGCGACTTCCGACGCCTTTGCGGTCTCGATCGTCGATGCTGCCCACAAGGTGCGCAATGGTAACGAATCGATGGAGAGCGGCCTTGCCTCGGTCAATGCCGCACGGGAAACGATCAAGTCAAACTGGGATGCCTATGCGGCGACCTCGATGACCGACGAGGAACGGAACCTCGTCGACAATGCACGAAGCCAGATGGTCGTTGCGATGGATTCGATCACGGCACTCACGCAAATCCTCTCGGCCAAGGACCAGAAGGCTCTTGATGCCTTCGTGCGCGACAAGCTCTACGCGACGATCGATCCGCTGACGGCCACGATCTCCGAGATTTCGGACCTGCAGGTCGAACTTTCGGGTACGGCCTTCGAGGCCAAGCATCACGAGTTCGAAACCGTACAGACACTCAACATTGGGATCATCGTTCTCGTCGTGGCGCTTGCTGCCGGCACCCTCCTTGTGGTGCTGCGCGGCGTCGTCGAACCGCTCGCCCGCCAGATCGCCGCCATGCGCCGGCTGATCGACGGCCACGTTGAAGATGCCGACGAGCCGGTGCGCGGCAAGGACGAGATCGCCGAAATGGCCCGCGCCATTCAATCCTTCCGCGAGGCGGCGCGCTCGAATCTTCGGCTGCAGGCGGAGGCCGAGGAGAACCGCCGCAACGGCGAGGCCGAACGTGTCCGCGTCCAGAAGGCGGCGGAGCAGGCGGCGCAGGAAAAGCTGACGCAGGCGACCGCCGGACTTGCCGGCGGCCTGCAGCGGCTGGCCAACGGCGATCTCGCCGTTCAGCTACATGAGCCGTTCGCCGCCGAGTTCGAACAATTGCGGCACGACCTCAACAAGGCGGCCGCGCAGTTGAACGATGCGCTTCTCGCCGTTGCCGACAGCGCCCAAAACATCGGCATGGGCACGCGGGAAATCAGCCAGAGCGCCGACGACCTGTCCAAGCGCACCGAACAGCAGGCCGCGTCTCTCGAGGAAACGGCCGCGGCGCTCGATCAGATCACCGCCAATGTCAGCAATTCCTCAAGACGGACGGAGGAGGCACGCGACATCGCCGGCGAGGCGAAGACCAGCGCGGCCCAATCCGCCGTCGTCGTCGCCAACGCGGTGGAAGCCATGCGTCGGATCGAGGAATCCTCCAGCCAGATTTCCAGCATTATCGGCGTCATCGACGAGATCGCCTTCCAGACAAACCTCTTGGCGCTGAATGCCGGCGTCGAAGCAGCGCGGGCCGGCGAAGCGGGAAAGGGCTTCGCCGTCGTGGCCCAAGAGGTGCGCGAGCTCGCCCAGCGCTCGGCGAAGGCTGCGAAAGAAATCAAGGATCTCATCCGTACATCGAGCCGGGAGGTCGAGAACGGCGTGCACCTGGTGCGCGACACCGGCGAGGCGCTGCAGACGATCGAGGCGCATGTGATCACGATCAACGATCACATGGCGGCGATCGCCACCTCCGCCCGCGAACAGTCGGTGGGATTGAGCGAAGTCAACACCGCCGTCAACCAGATGGACCAGGTAACGCAGCGGAACGCAGCGATGGTCGAGGAAGCCAATGCGGCCTCCGCAACGCTGGCGCAGGAAGGCACAAACCTGCGCAACCTGATCGACCGTTTCACGCTCGCCGGCGAGGCCCAGCCAAAGGGCAGGCCGATGGCGCCTGCCCCGGCAGTCGCCGCAACCACGCGTGACCAGGGACGTCCTCAGCCGGTACGCCGACCAGCCCCCTATGCCACCCACGGCAATGCCGCACTCGCAACGGACGGCTGGGCGGAGTTTTAGAGCGGCACGGGCTGCGATCGTGCCTGGAAGCCCGGACCACCGCTGAAACGAAAAAGCCGTGCGTTCATGTGAACGCACTCTTTCCAATACCCCGACTTCGGTGGCGAATCAGGCGGCGTTGCGCGCCTTCAGCTCCAGGCGGCGGCGGTGCAGGACCGGCTCGGTGTAGCCGTTCGGCTGCTCGCGGCCCTTGAGGACGAGTTCGACGGCGGCCTGGAAGGCAATCGAACGGTCGAAATTGCCGGCCATCGCGACGTAGAGCGGATCATCGGCGTTCTGACTGTCGACGACGGCCGCCATGCGCTTCATCGTCTCGACGACCTGGGCCTCGGTGACGACGCCATGATGCAGCCAGTTGGCCATGTGCTGGGCGGAGATGCGCAGCGTCGCACGGTCTTCCATCAGGCCGACATTGTTGATGTCCGGAACCTTCGAGCAGCCGACACCCTGATCGACCCAGCGCACGACGTAGCCGAGAATGCCTTGCGCGTTGTTGTCGAGTTCGCGCTGGATTTCCTCGGGCGTCCAGTTCGGGCGGACGGCGACCGGCACCGACAGGATATCGGAGAGCTTGGCGCGGGCGCGGCTCTTCAGGCTCGCCTGGACCTCGGCAACATTGACGCGGTGGTAGTGGGTCGCGTGCAGAGTGGCCGCCGTGGGCGACGGCACCCAGGCGGTGTTGGCGCCGGCCTTCGGGTGGGCGATCTTCTGTTCGAGCATCGCCGCCATCAGATCGGGCATCGCCCACATGCCCTTGCCGATCTGGGCGTGACCGGACAGGCCACATTCAAGCCCGATGTCGACGTTCCAGTTTTCATAGGCGCCGATCCAGGCTGCCTGCTTCATGTCACCCTTGCGGATCATCGGGCCGGCTTCCATCGAGGTGTGCATCTCGTCGCCGGTGCGATCGAGGAAGCCGGTGTTGATGAAGACGACGCGCTCGCGGGCCGCGCGGATGCATTCCTTGAGGTTGGCCGTCGTGCGGCGCTCCTCGTCCATGATGCCCATCTTCATGGTGTTGGCGGGCATGCCGAGCGCCTTTTCGACACGGGCGAAAATTTCGCTGGCGAACGCGACTTCCTCGGGGCCATGCATCTTCGGCTTGACGACATACATGGAACCCTCGCGGGAGTTCATGCGGCGACCGCCGTTGCCGACATCGTGGAGGGCAATCAGCGCCGTCACCATCGCGTCCATGATGCCCTCGGGCACTTCCTTGCCGTCGCGGTCAAGGATAGCCGGATTCGTCATGAGGTGGCCGACGTTGCGGACCAGCATCAGCGAGCGGCCGGGAAGGGAAAGCGTGCCGCCGGCAGTTGCCGTGTAAACGCGGTCGGCATTGAGACGACGGGTAAAGGTCTTGCCGCCCTTGGCAACCTCTTCTTCGAGGTCGCCCTTCATCAGGCCGAGCCAGTTGCGGTAGACGACGACCTTGTCTTCGGCATCGACGGCGGCGACCGAATCTTCGCAGTCCATGATCGTGGTGATCGCCGATTCGAGAATGACGTCGGCGATGCCCGCCGGATCTTCCTTGCCGATCGGCGTGGTGGCGTCGAGGACGACGATCGCATGCAGATTGTTGTGCCGGAGAACGATCTCGAAGCGCGCACCTTCAGCCCCGGAATAGCCGGCGAATTGAGCGGCGTTGCGCAGTGCAGTGCTCGAACCATCCTTGAGACCAATCGCCAGCGCACTGCCAGCAACCTTCAGGGAAGTAACGTCCGCCCAGCTTCCATTCGCCAGCGGCGCACTGGCGTCGAGGAAGTTTCGCGCCCAGGCGATGACCTTGGCGCCGCGCTTCGGATTGTAGCCGCGGCCCTTCTCGGCGCTATCGGCGTCCGAGATCGCGTCCGTGCCGTAGAGCGCGTCATAGAGCGAACCCCAGCGTGCATTGGCGGCGTTCAGCGCATAGCGCGCATTCATGACGGGAACGACGAGCTGCGGGCCGGCGATCGTCGCGATCTCCGGATCGACATTGGCGGTCGAAACGCTGAACTCGCCACCCTCGGGCAGCAGGTAGCCGATATCGCGCAGGAAGGCCTGATAGGTCTCCATATCGCTGGGGGCGCCGTTCTGCTTGTACCAGGCGTCGAGCTTGGCCTGCAGGTCGTCGCGCTTGGCGAGCATCGCCCGGTTCTTCGGTGCCAGATCGTGCACGAGGGCGGAAAGCTCAGCAAAGAAGTGCTCTGCATCGACGCCGGTGCCCGGCATCGACTCTTCCACCAGGAAGCGATGGAGGTCCGCATCAATCTTCAATCCATACGTCTCAATGCGGTCCATCTGCCAACTCCTTGAAATAGACGTAAGGAGCGCCACCGATCCGAACGGATGCGATGAAAACGCCCCAACATGTTGATCTTGCGCCTGAAGCGGGTCGCGGACCAGCCCATGCGCAATACGCGCGTGAAACGGCCGCAGTTTCTCACCAATTCATTCCCTGTCAATTCTGCAAGGATGCGAAGAATTGTTTCCGAAACGGAAAAGATCAGCCGTGCGCGATGCGCGGCCGGCCGCTGGCGGACGCAATGAACCGGGCCTCGATCAGCTTGGGGCTGCCCTCGACCTCCGGCGCGTCGATTTCCTCGCGCAGCAACGACGCGGGATCATCGGCACCGTTGGTGCGCGCCGCCTCCAGAGCTGCGGTCTCGGCCCGTCGGCGCGCGGCACCAAAAGCCTTTTCCTGATCGAGAAAGCGTTCGCTGGCCCCGGCCCCGTTGACGACAAAAATGCCCTCCTCCGGCATCGTCACGAAAACGGTGACGGTGGCGCTTACCTGGCCGACCACGGCGCCGACGGCATTGGCGACGCCGGCCTCCTCGGGAATGGCGGCTTCGGTTCCGAGCATCTCGGCAATAGCCGGGTAATAAACCGGCGCCGAAGCGCCAAGACCGACGAGCGGACGATCGAGACCAAGCGAGAACCGGACGATGCCGGGCGTCCGGGTCAGCGCACGATCGACGGCCTGCGACACCGCGGGATCGATCGCGCCGGCGCCGTCCTCGCCGAGGCAGGCCTGCAGGATGACCTCGGAGGATTGCCGCGTCAGCCGATCGACGATCATCTGCGCCAGCGCCTGTGGAGAAGAAGCAATCGGCTGGCCGGAGCCGTCGCGGGTCCGGGCCGCAAGCTGAATGCCAAGCTCGGCCGCTTCGAGGTTCCATTGCGACTGCCGGCCGAGCACATGCATGGCGTCGGACGGCGTCAGACCGCAGATATGGACGAGCCCCCGGGCCACCAAACGATCGAGCGTCGCCTTCTGTGGCGTCGAGACGAGCAGCGTTTCAAGCGAGACGGGGACGCTACCGATGCGCTCGTAGAGCGCCTGCTCCTGTGGCTGCAGGCCGCTTGCCAGATGATCCGGCAGGCCGGTACGCACAGCAAAGCGCCCATTGTTGCGCCCGGTGTGCTGGGCGCGCATCTGTTTTTCCAGCACCGAGATGACGGCGTCGCCGTGGAGCGCTGCGGCGAGGCTCAGCGGCATCAGCCGGCGCGGACCAAGATCGATCTTCGCCTTGAGGCCGCGATCGTTGATGCGCACTTCCGAATCACCGCCAAGGCCGTAGGTCCGCATCGCAACAGCCTCGACCATGGTGCGGAAGCCACCAACGACGGCGCCTTCGGCATCGAGACGCGGGCGGCCGCCATCGAGCACGGCCACGTCGGTGGTGGTGCCGCCGATATCCGAAACCACGGCGTTGTCGAGGCCGGTCAGATGCCTTGCGCCGACGAGGCTTGCTGCCGGACCGGAGAGGATCGTCTCGATCGGGCGCAACCGCGCCTCCTCGGCCGAAATCAGCGCGCCGTCACCGCGCACCACCATCATTGGCACGTCGATGCCGCGCGCCTTGAGGAACCCTTCGCAGGACCCGATCAGCCGGTCGATCATCGAGACGAGGCGGGCGTTGAGCAGCGTCGTCAAGGCACGGCGCGGCCCGCCGAGTTTCGAGGACAGTTCGTGGCTGCAGGTGACTGGCAGGTGCGAGACCTCGCGGATGCGGTCGCGCACGCGCTTTTCATGATCCGGATTACGAACGGCGAAATAGCCGGCAATGGCGAAGGAGGAGACCTGATCAGCCAGCACCGGCAGGACGGCGTCGAGCTCGCTCATGTCCAGCGGGGTCTCACCGCCATGCACATTGTGGCCGCCCGGCAGGAAGACTACCGGATCCGAGCCGAGCGCTTCCTGTAAACCGTCGCGCTTCAGATCCTCGGGGCCGAAGCCGATCATGACGAGGCCGGCGCGGCCGCCCTGCCCTTCAACCAGCGCATTGGTGGCAAGCGTCGTCGACAGGGAGACCATGCTGATCGCCGAGACCGGCACGCTGGCCTGATCGAGCACCGCTTCGACTGCACCGGAAATGCCGACCGCGAGGTCATGGCGGGTCGTCAGCGCCTTGGCCTTGGCGACCACCCCCTTCGTCTCCGAGAAGAGGGCGGCGTCGGTGTAGGTGCCGCCGGTGTCGATGCCGAGAAGAAAATGGGAGGTCAATTCGCGCAGTCCGGAATTCGCGCGGGGCGCAGAGGCCCCGGGTTCAATGGGGATCGATGCGGTGATATGACATATTTCAGGAGAAGACCATCGTGTCGCAGACATCGACGATGAGTTCAGCGACACCGGTGAGAATGGCAGGGGTCCATCGCATGCTCGAACGCCGCCATCCGTTGCTCGTCGCCTTGCTGTCAGCGGGCATCCTGTGTCTTGCAGCAATGCCGTCCCGCGCACAGGACGCGGAGGAAGAGGAATACAAGCCGCAGCTGCCCGAAGTCGCGATCTACAAGGCGATGCTCGATGCCAACAAGCAGACCGGCTGGATCCAGTTTCGCGACTATGACGACCGGCAGCTGATCTATTTCACGGCACTGCAGACGATGCATTGCCGGCTATCGGAAATCCGCTACTCGATCAATTCCGACGCACTCGACCAACGCTTCCCGCTGGCCAAGTGCAATCCGCAGCTGCCCTTCAACCTGCCGGGCGACGAGACGGCCGAATATGTCTACATCTCGCTGCCTGCCAAAACGGCGCAAACGCTGACGATCCAGGCGGTCTGGGACGATGGCGCCGGAAGCGAGATCGTGGTTTACAAGCCCTGCGACAATGTCGGCGACGCCACCTGCGCACAGATCAAGACGATCAAGAAGCCGTCGAAAATGCTACAGCAGCCGAAGCCGGCGGATTCTCCGGTGCGTTCCGTTCAGTCACCGATCCCCGGCAAGACCTTCAGCGAGCCGAAACCCTCATCGGCAACCCGCCCCGCGGTTGAGTAGTGAGCCGCTGCACCGGCCAGGGATTGGTTTCCGCGGTCGTATCGAAGCGGTAGCGGTGCATCATCACTGCCAACGCGATCACCGCTTCCTGCAGCGCGAAAGTCGCGCCGATGCAGACGCGCGGGCCGGCACCGAAGGGCAGATACTGGTAGCGGTTCAGCTTCTCTCGGTTTTCCGGCAGGAAACGCTCGGGCATGAACGCGCGCGGCTTATCCCAGTAGAGCACATGGCGATGCAGCGTCCAGGGCATGATCAGTACGGCGATCCCTTTGGGGATGCGCACCCGCTCGCCAGTCGGTGAGGTCCACGCGTCTTCCTCGATCGCCGCGCGATTGATCGACGGCGCCGGCGGATAGAGCCGCATCGCCTCCTCAAAGGCGGCGAGCACATGCGGCATCAGACCAAGCCATTCGACCGGCTCGGCACCGCTTGCCATCGCGGTATCGATCTCGGCTTCCATGATTTCGCGATAGGCCGGCGTGTTGGCAACGCAGTAGAGCGTCCAGGCGAGTGCCCGGGCGGTGGTCTCGTGCCCGGCACCGATGAAGGTCAGGATGTTGTCCTCGATCTCCGCGGTCGAAAGGCCCTGGCTGCCCTCGATCTCCAGAAGCAACGTCAGGAAATCCTGCGGCGTGCCCTTAGGGTCCTCCGCCATCTTGCGGCGGCGAAGCGCCATGGTCTCCGACACGATCGAGCGGAAGCGGTTCATCACCCTCTTGCCGCCGATGCGGGTCGGGCGCGGGATCCATTCGGGCGCCAGCAGAATGTCCATCGGATCGACGCGGCCCATGCGGTGCAGCAATTCCTCGACGCTCTGGACGAAGCCTTCGCGCTCGACGGCGACCTCACCGGAAAACAGCGTTTCGGCCAGGATGTCGAAGGTCAGTTCCGTCATGTCGTTGGCGACATTGGTGGTAAAGGGAGCTTCCTGGGCTCCGGCATAGCGCTCGACGAACTGCTCCGAACTGCGCAGCATCTGGCCGGCAAAGCCCTTGGCGTGGCGCGGCGTGAACACCGGCGCCATGGCCTTGCGCGAACGCTTCCAGACCTCGCCTTCCGCCGTCAGCAGCCCGTCGCGCAGGATGGGCCGCAGGATCAGCCGGCGCACCTTCGACATTTCGTAATTGGCGACGTTATCGACGAGGATATGGCGGATGAGGCCGGGATCGTTGACGATCAGGGTGCGCTGGGTAACGAACTTCGTCTCGATCCAGGGCAGCGTATAGGATGGCTCGCCCCACAGTTCGAGCGGATTGCGCAGCACGGTCCTGATGATCTTCAGGTAGGAAGGAATGCCGACACGGGGAACGGGAGCCGGCGGTTCGAACGGCTCCGGACGCATGTCCATGGTGATTGCCTTTCTCGATTGCCCCAGGATTTCAGGTTTTTACGGCGCAATCAAGGAAAGTGCTTCACGTGAATCACAGCAGGCTTTCGAGTTCCGACAGCTTGTCGTTGACGAGCCAGCCGTAATAGTTTTCCTCCGGCCATTGCGCCTGACCGCTCTGGATCTTGGCGGCGAGCGCTGCCGCGCGGCCATCCGGATTGCCGACATTATAGAGCGTCGCGGTTACACCGGGGTTGGTCGAAATATCGACCCCTGCGATCGACTTGTAGGCGTCGATCGAGTGACGGATCGAGGCCGCCATATAGGCAAGCGAGACGTCCGGATCCATGATCGCCTCATAGACGCCGGCGGCATTGTTCTCGTCGAGGCGCTCATAGCCCGAGGTCTTTGCCACGATATCGGTCAGCATCAGGGCGGTCAGCGGGTTGATCTGACCAAGGCCGAAGGTCTGGCCGGCGAAGAACGGCTGGAAGAAAACGGCGCTGAAACGGTTGTTCGGGTAGGACTTGCCGCCCACCGATTTGCCGCGGAAGTCGTTGTCCCAGACCCGCTCGCGGCAGCTCCACAGCGCATAGGCGCCCTTCTTGGCGCCGCATTCGGAAAATTGCGGCCGAGCCACGAATTCGGCGACGGTCTCGCCATCGTATCCGAACTGGAAGCTGTTGCCGGCATAGGCAGCCGCCTTGACGTAATAGGACTGCAGCCGATCGTAGGCGTCGACATTGTAGGTGTGTTCGCCGACGATGGCGCCGACCATGTGGATCGGCGCGATGCCATAGGCGCGCGACACGGACTTGATCTTGCTGATCAACTGCTTGTCGGTGGCTAGCAGATCGCGGACCTTCTCGAACTTGGCATCGAAGGACGTGCGGCCGGCCTTGGTGCGGCGCACGGATGCGCCGGGGATCGCCGGTTGCTCGACGTTGCGGTTGCCCGGCGGAACGTCGGTCGCGGCGAATGACTGGCTTGCGCTCAGGCAAAACGTGGCGATAGCGAGCATGCAGGCGGTGAAACGCACGATCTCTTCTTCCTGTGACTGGTGGAGGCTGCCTCGGTCGGCGGGCCGCTCCTACGCCAAGATCATGTCGGAAAAATGCCCGGACCACGATCGATAACCGCGTCCGTGTTAGAAAAAATGCGGCCGCCTGTCGAGAGACAGGCGGCCTGCGTATTCAGGGTTGCGGGCGTTTGCATGGCCCTACGACCGAAATGTCACAGGATATAGCGCGACAGGTCGGTGTTGGCGGCGAGATCGCCGACATGCTTGCGCACATATTCAGCGTCGATCGTCACCTCGTGGCCGGCGCGGTCCGGCGCATTGAACGAGATCTCGTCCAGCACACGCTCCATCACGGTCTGCAGCCGGCGGGCGCCGATGTTCTCGACCGTGGCGTTCAACTGCACCGCCACGTCTGCAAGCGCATCAATTGCGTCATCCGTGAAGTCGAGCTTGACCTCTTCTGTGTCCAGAAGCGCCTTGTACTGGCGGATGAGGCTCGCCTCGGTTTCCGTCAGGATGCGGCGGAAGTCTTCCTTCGTCAGCGCGCGCAGCTCGACGCGGATCGGCAGGCGGCCCTGCAACTCCGGCAGCAGGTCCGAGGGCTTGGCCACGTGGAAGGCGCCGGACGCGATGAAGAGGATGTGGTCGGTCTTGACTGGCCCATACTTCGTCGCAACGGTCGTGCCTTCGACGAGCGGCAAGAGGTCCCGCTGTACTCCTTCACGCGAAACGCCAGCACCCATGCCGCCTTCCCGCGAGGCGATCTTGTCGATCTCATCGAGGAAGACGATGCCGTCGTCTTCGACTGCTTTCACGGCCTCGCGCTGGATCTGCTCGTTGTCGAGCAGCTTGTCGGACTCGTCGTCGATCAGCATGCCATAGGAGGCCTTGACGGTCGTCTTGACCTTCTTGGTGCGGCCGCCGAGCGCCTTGCCGAACATCTCCGAGAGATTGAGCACGCCGATATTGGCGCCCGGCATGCCCGGGATCTCGAAGCCGCCGCCCGGCGCGCCGGTCTCGGCGATGTCGATCTCGATTTCCTTGTCGTCGAGCTCGTTGGCCCGCAGCTTCTTGCGGAAGCTGTCGCGCGTTGCCGGCGACGCGGTGGCGCCGACCAGTGCATCGAGCACGCGCTCCTCGGCATTCTGGTGCGCCTTTGCCTTGACTTCGGCGCGGCGCTTTTCGCGCACGAGGCCGATGCCGACTTCGACGAGGTCACGGATGATCTGCTCGACGTCGCGGCCGACATAGCCGACCTCGGTGAACTTGGTCGCCTCGACCTTGACGAAGGGCGCGCCGGCGAGCTTGGCGAGCCGCCTGGAAATCTCGGTCTTGCCGACGCCGGTCGGTCCGATCATCAGGATGTTCTTCGGCATCACCTCGTCGCGCAGCTCGTCCCCGAGCTGCTGGCGGCGCCAGCGGTTGCGGAGCGCGATCGCCACGGCGCGCTTGGCGTCGTTCTGGCCGATAATGAAACGGTCGAGTTCCGACACGATTTCTCTGGGTGAAAACGTACTCATGTAGTCCTCTCAAACTCGGTCCGCGTCAGCTCCATCAGGAGTGTGCGGCCGGACGTATCAATCCATTCTGCGTAAGCCACGAAGCCGGCCTTGGTGTAGGCGCTGACGGCCCTTCGGTTGCCGGCGTCAGGGTCGATCACGATGCGGGGTGCGCCGGCGGCAAAGAGCCGCCCGGCAAAGGCCCGGACCGCGAGCGATGCGACGCCCCTGCCCGTCAGTTCCGCCGGGCCGATGAAGATGTCGATACCGGGCACATCGGCCGGCATGTCCTTCGCCCAGGGCTCGTCGTCCGGGTACTGGGCCGGCACCCAGGACTGGATGTAGCCCGCCGGCTCGCCGGCCACGTGGAAGATGAAGCCTTCCACTTCTCCTGACGCGCAGCCTTCGCGGATCAGCTCCACTTCCTTGTCCGGGTCGCCCCACCATTGCCGCACATGCGGCTCGCTCAGCCAGGCATGCAGCAGCGGCAGGTGGCTATCGGCCACCGGCACGAAACTGACATGCGCGGGCTCATTGGGCATCCAGTGTCTCCACGACGATATTGTGGTTGGTGTAGACGCAGATGTCGCCGGCGATCTGCAGCGCCCTGCGGGCAATATCCTCGGCCGACTTGTCGCTGTCCATCAGCGCGCGGGCCGCGGCAAAGGCGTAGTTGCCGCCCGATCCGATGGCAATCGTGCCGTGCTCGGGTTCGAGAACGTCGCCGTTGCCGGTGATCGCCAGCGTGATCGACTTGTCGGCCACCAGCATCATCGCTTCGAGATTGCGCAGATACTTGTTGGTGCGCCAGTCCTTGGCGAGCTCGACGGCTGCCCGCATCAGCTGGTCGGGATACTGTTCGAGCTTTGCTTCGAGCCGTTCCAGCAGCGTGAAGGCATCGGCTGTGGCACCGGCAAAGCCGGCGATCACGTCGCCCTTGGCAAGCCGCCGCACCTTGCGCGCGTTGCTCTTCATCACGGTCTGGCCGAGGCTCACCTGGCCGTCGCCGGCCATCACCACCTTGCCATCCTTGCGTACCGTGATGATGGTCGTCGCATGCATCGTTCCGTAGGGATTGTGTTCGCTCATGAAATTACCCGTAGGCCCCTGATACGCGGGGCATTGCGGCTCGTGACTCGAGCCTGGTTGCTTGAGGCCTATGTAAGTACGGCAGACAGGTTTGCAAATGGCAACAGGCCGCCGGCGCAATCTTCATTCGGCGACTGTCACCGGATGATTCGAATCGACCGCTCAAGTTCTGGATATTTCAGCTTTTGCCTGATAAGGAGCCGCGTCAGCGTATACAGGAGAGCCCGATGGCAGAAGCCACGTCCAGCCGCACCGCAGAGGTTTCGCGAAAGACCAACGAAACCGCGGTATCCGTATCGGTCAACATCGACGGCACCGGAATCGCCAAGATTTCGACCGGCGTCGGTTTCTTCGACCATATGCTGGACCAGCTCGCCCGACATTCGCTGATCGACATGGAGATCAAGACGGACGGCGACCTGCATGTCGACGACCACCATACGGTCGAGGACACCGGCATTGCCATCGGCCAGGCGATTGCCAAGGCGCTTGGCGACCGGCGCGGCATCACCCGCTATGCCTCGCTCGATCTTGCGATGGACGAAACGATGACCCGCGCGGCAGTGGACGTTTCCGGCCGGCCGTTCCTCGTCTGGAACGTGACCTTCACGTCGCCGAAAATCGGCACCTTCGACACGGAACTCGTGCGCGAATTCTTCCAGGCGCTCGCCCAGCATGCCGGGATCACGCTGCATATCCAGAACATCTACGGCGCCAACAACCATCATATCGCCGAGACCTGCTTCAAGTCCGTCGCCCGCGTGCTCCGCACCGCAACCGAAATCGACCCGCGCCAGGCCGGCCGCGTTCCCTCGACCAAGGGGACCCTTGCCTAAGCGGCCAGTCACTGGCTTTGACTCATGGCTTCTTACATGATCCTCACCCCGCCGGGTGCGCGCGCCAACGACGAGCGGGCGCGCTTCGTCGCCGACGGCTTTTCCTGGTGGGCCTTCCTTTTCCCGGCGCTCTGGCTTCTCGCCAAGCGTCAATGGGCAATCGGAATCGCAGTTGCTGTTCTGCAGATCTCGTTAATATTCCTGTCGAACCACGAGAGCGGCTTCTTGCCATCTCTCCTGGCGCAGCTCGCGCTTCGGCTGGTGGTGGCGCTCGAAGGGCCGGTTCTGGTGGCGCGCAGCCTGACGGCCCGTGACTGGACGCTGCGTTCCATCGTGCCGGCGCCCAATCTCGAAGCGGCCGAAGAGATCTATTTCACGAGCCTGGCTTCGAACGAGACCAAGCCCGCCGCCCCCTCCCCGGCCGACTGGACCGTGCGCAAGCCCTCAAGTGGCGGCCCCGGCCTCGGCCTTTTTGATTCCTACGGAGAACGCTGATGCGCGTCGCCATCATCGATTACGGCTCGGGCAATCTGCGCTCGGCCACCAAGGCCTTTGAACGGGCCGCCCACGAAGCCGGCATTGCAGCCGAGATCGACCTTACCGACAAGCCGGAACGGGTGGCGAGCGCCGACCGCATCGTGCTTCCGGGCGTTGGCGCCTATGCCGATTGCCGCCGCGGCCTTGCTGCCGTCGACGGCATGGAGCAAGCGTTGACCGAGGCGGTCGAACAGGCTGGGCGACCCTTCCTCGGCATCTGCGTCGGCATGCAGCTGATGTCGACGCGCGGACTTGAAAAGACCATCACCCATGGTTTTGGCTGGATCCCCGGCGATGTCGTCGAGATGACGCCCGCCGACACCACGCTGAAGATCCCGCAGATCGGCTGGAATACGCTGAAGCTCAAGCGCGAGCACCCGCTGTTTGACGGCATCCGTGTTGGCGAAGCCGGTCTGCATGCCTATTTTGTGCATTCGTACCACCTGGCCGCTGAGAACGCCGCCGACGTGGTCGCCGAGGCCGACTATGGCGGACCGGTCACGGCCTTCGTCGCCAACGGCAACAAGGCGGGCTCGCAGTTCCACCCGGAAAAGAGCCAGGCGCTTGGCCTTGCCCTCATCTCGAATTTCCTGCGCTGGAAGCCCTGAGCTTTCGCACGACTGATTGGACAGACCCATGATCCTTTTTCCCGCGATCGACCTGAAAGACGGGCAATGCGTGCGCCTGAAGCTTGGCGACATGGACCAGGCGACGGTTTACAACCCCGACCCGGCGGCCCAGGCCCGCGCCTTTGAAGACCAGGGCTTCGAATGGCTGCACGTGGTCGACCTCAACGGCGCCTTTGCCGGTGAGACGGTCAACGGTACCGCCGTTGACGCCATTCTCAAGGCGACCAAAAACCCGGTGCAGCTCGGCGGCGGCATCCGCACGCTCGACCATATCGAAAACTGGCTGTCGCGCGGGCTTGCCCGCGTCATCCTCGGCACCGTCGCTGTCCGTGATCCGGCGCTCGTGATCGAGGCCTGCCGCAAATTCCCCGGCAAGGTCGCCGTCGGCATCGACGCCAAGGGCGGCAAGGTTGCCGTCGAAGGCTGGGCCGAGGCTTCCGAACTCGGCGTGATCGAGCTTGCCAAGAAGTTCGAGGGCGCCGGCGTTTCGGCGATCATCTATACCGACATCGACCGCGACGGCATCCTGACCGGTATCAACTGGGCTTCGACGCTGGAACTGGCAGACGCGGTCTCCATTCCTGTCATCGCATCGGGCGGTCTCGCCTCGATGGACGATATCCGCCGCATGGTCGAGCCGGGCGCACGCAAGCTCGAAGGCGCCATCTCCGGCCGCGCGCTCTATGACGGCCGCATCGACCCGCAGGAGGCGCTGGAGCTGATCCGCGCTGCGAGAAAGGCTTGAACCATGACGCTTAAAGCCCGCGTTATCCCCTGCCTTGACGTCAAGGACGGCCGTGTCGTCAAGGGCGTCAACTTCGTCGACCTGATCGACGCCGGTGACCCCGTGGAAGCGGCCCGCGCCTATGACGCTGCCGGCGCCGACGAGCTCTGCTTCCTCGACATCACCGCGTCCTCGGACAATCGCGAGACGATCTTCGACGTCATCGCCCGTACGGCCGAACAGTGCTTCATGCCGCTGACCGTCGGCGGCGGCGTGCGCCAGGTTTCCGACATCCGCAAGCTGCTTCTGGCCGGCGCCGACAAGGTGTCAATCAACACGGCTGCGGTAAAGAACCCGGAATTCGTCGCCGAAGCCGCCGACAAGTTCGGCAACCAGTGCATCGTCGTCGCGATCGACGCCAAGAAAGTCTCGACGGATGGCGAAGCGGATCGCTGGGAGATCTTCACCCATGGCGGACGCCAGCCGACCGGCATCGACGCGATCGATTTTGCCCGTCGGGTGGTCGATCTCGGCGCCGGCGAGATCCTTTTGACCTCGATGGACCGTGACGGCACCAAGAGCGGCTATGACATCGCGCTTACCCGCGCCGTCGCCGACGCGGTCCGCGCGCCCGTTATCGCGTCGGGTGGCGTCGGCACACTCGACCACATGGTCGCCGGCATCAAGGACGGTCACGCGACCGCGGTCCTTGCCGCCTCCATCTTCCACTTCGGCACCTATAGCATTGGCGAAACCAAGCGCTATATGGCGGAGCATGGCATCGCCATGCGCCTCGACTGAGCTTCAGGATCTCCCATGGGCGACTTCACACTTTCCGACCTCGAAGCCATCGTCGCGACACGCGCGATGGCGGCGCCGGACGAATCCTGGACGGCAAAACTGGTGGCAAGCGGCCAGCCGAAGGCGGCGAAGAAACTCGGCGAGGAAGCGGTTGAAACCGTGATCGCGGCCATCAGCAACGACCGCGCAAATCTCGTCGCCGAAAGCGCCGATCTCCTCTATCATCTAATGGTCGTATTGAAGATCGCCGACGTTCCGTTGCAGGATGTGCTCAACGAACTTCAGCGACGGACCAACCAATCCGGCCTGCAGGAAAAGGCAAATCGGCAGACCCCATGACGATCGCGGCGAAAGACATCGAAGCAGCCGACCTGCCCGACAACCTCCAGAAGCGGGACTACTCGCCCTATCATTTCTTCACCGCCGAGGAATGGTCGCGCTTTCGCGCCGATACGCCGATGACGCTGACGGCCGACGAGGTACAGCGGCTGCGATCGTTGAACGACCCCGTCGATCTCGGCGAGGTCCGGCAGATCTACCTGTCGCTGTCACGCCTGCTTTCGACCCATGTGGAATCGTCGCAGATGCTCTTCGAGCAGCGCAAGCGCTTCCTCAGCATGTCCGAGACGAAGACCCCCTTCGTCATCGGCATTGCCGGATCGGTCGCCGTCGGCAAGTCGACGACGGCCCGTATCCTGGCGCAGCTTCTGGCGCGTTGGCCGTCGAGCCCGAAGGTCGACCTGGTGACAACAGACGGTTTTCTCTATCCGAACGCCGTGCTCCAGCGCGAAAACATGATGGACCGCAAGGGCTTTCCGGAGAGCTACGACGTCGGCGCGCTCCTGCGCTTCCTGTCGGCGATCAAGGCCGGCCAGCCGAACGTCAAGGCGCCCAGCTATTCGCACCTGACCTATGACGTGCTGCCCGACCAGTTCACGGTCATCGACCGGCCAGATATCCTGATCTTCGAAGGCATCAACGTTCTGCAGTCGCGCAACCTGCCGGCCGACGGCAAGATCGTGCCGATGGTCTCGGATTTCTTTGACTTCTCGATCTATATCGATGCCGAGGAGAGCCTGATCCACAGCTGGTACGTCAACCGCTTCATGCGGCTGCGCGAAACCGCCTTCAAGAACCCGGAATCCTACTTCCACCGCTATGCCACGATCAGCGAGGATGCAGCCCGGGCCATTGCCGAGGGATTGTGGCACAACATCAACCTGAAGAACCTGCACCAGAACATCCTGCCGACGCGCCCGCGCGCCGACCTGATCCTGCAGAAGGGCCCGAACCATCTGACCGAAAAGGTGGCGCTCAGGAAGCTCTGAGCTTTCGGTGCATCCTCAGGGATTGACGCGGCGGAGTGTCAGATTGACTCGCCCGCCATTCTTCAGCAGCGTCGACGTGCTCGGATAGATCCGGTCGACGCCATGGAAGGCGAGACGCCCTTCCCCACCCAGCACCACGACATCGCCGCTTTCCAGCCGGAAGGACATGGTCTGGCCGCCGCGCGTATTACCACCCACGCGGAAGAGGCAGCTGTCACCAAGCGAGATCGAGACGACGGCGGTTTCAAGATCGCGCTCGTCGCGATCCTGGTGCAGCCCCATGCGGGCCTCTTCGGAATAGAAGTTTACCAGGCAGGCCTCGGGCGTCTTGCTGCTTGCGGAAACCGCATCCCAGATATCGAGCAGGATCTCCGGCATGACCGGCCAGGGGCGGCCGGTCACCGGATGCTGAGACTGGTAACGATAGCCGCGATCGCGATCCGTGACCCAGCCAAGCGCGCCGCAATTGGTCATGCGCACCGACATGGGTTTGCCAGTCTTCGGCATTTCCGGCACGAACAGCGGCGCCTCGGCAACGACTGAACGAATGGCCTCGACCAGTTGCTCCTGCCGGGCACGATCGAGATAACCGGGAATATGTCTGATCCCTTTCGGGAGCACCTGCATGAGAAGCAGTCCTTATTGTTCCAGGCCGAGAAGTGCCGCCGGCACGCCGTAGCGAAGCGGCCAGCCGGCATAGGCGATATCCGTCGGCCCGACGACGTGATCGACCAGGTTCCACCGGCCATTCTGGAAGCTGACGAGTGCGAACACCGTCAGACCATCCATCATGTCCGCCTCGTCGCGCAACCCGGTTTGCGAAAGCTCGATCGATCCGCCACCCGGCCGTTGCGGCTCGACCTGCATGAAGGCCCAGTTGGGCGCGGCACGCATGCTGGTGACGACGAATTCGACGGGACCGCGCATCTCGGCTTCGACCGCGGGGCGGATCGCGTCGAGGATGGCGGCACGCTCAGTGCTGCCCTTGGCGGGTTCACGGAAAGGCTGCGCCAAAGAAACGCTGGCAAGCCAGAGGCTTGCCAGCGCGGCAACGACGAGAGAACGACTGAAGGACACGCTCAGGCCGCATCCAGATCCGGAATGCGCAGAACCTGGCCGGGATAGATCTTGTCCGGATGGGTCAGCATCGGCTTGTTGGCTTCGAAGATCACCGTGTGCTTGGCGCCCTTGCCCTTGCCGTACTGCGCCTCGGCAATCTTCCAGAGGTTATCGCCCTTCTTGACCGTATAGAAGACGGGCTCCTTTGCCGGAGCAGGTGCTGCGCCGGCATCGGCGACCTTGAGTTCGGAGGCCTCGACTGCGGACACGCCGAGCGTGTTGCCGACGGCGACGACGGCCTTTTCGAAGACGCTCTGGTCCTTCACGACACCCTTCAGCACGACCTTGTCACCGGCCACTTCGACCTGCACGTCCTTGGTGCCGAGATCGTGGGATGCAAGTTCCTTCTGAACGCTTTCGGCATCCGGAGCATCGTCGTCGCCGCCGATGCCAAGCTTCTTGCCGGCGTTCTTGATAAAGCTGAAAAGACCCATGAATATCTCCTTTTGCGAAAACACTGCTCGATAAGAGAGGGCGCTGCCCGCCAAAAGGCAAGGGAGCCGCAAAAAGAATCAATCGCCTCCAGGCCGGCCCCGGAGCTTCTTGATCTCCCCGCGACCCGACTTCTCCTTGAGACGCCGCTCGACGGAACCGCGCGTCGGCTTGGTCTTCTTGCGCGGCGGCGGCGGGGGTTCGGCAGCCTTCAGGATCAACTCCTTCAGCCGCTCGCGCGCATCCTCGCGGTTGCGCTCCTGGCTGCGAAAGCGGCTCGCCTCGATCATCAGCACGCCCTCTTTCGAGGCGCGCTTGCCGGCGATCTTCAGGGCGTTGGCCTTGATGCGATCGGAAAGCGCCGGAGACGCCTGGACGTTGAAGAACAGCTGAACGGCGGTCGACACCTTGTTGACGTTCTGCCCGCCCGGGCCACCGGCCAGCACGAATTGCTCCGTCAGCTCCCAGCCGGCAAGGACGATATTGTCGTTTATGTAGAGCGGGTCGCTGGCCATGGTTCACCTCGGCCCGATCTATGGCACAGAGCGAACCCGTTGAAAACACTGCGGCGCCGCGCGTCTCATCAGAGGCGCAAAGGTCGCCGTAGCACTTTGGCTCGCCTTAGATCGAAGGGGATTTAAAGGGACACAGAGCGGGCGCGAAAGCGAAAAACCCGGCCACAAGGACCGGGTTTCACGTGAATCATAGCCGACAATGTTTATTCGGCGGCGATCTTCGTACCGGGAGCCGCGTCGCGAACGCTGCCGTCCACATGGCTCTCGAACTTGGCGAAATTCGTGATGAACATGTCGACCAGGCGGCGGGCCTGTGCGTCATAGGCTGCACCATCGGCCCAGGTCGAGCGTGGGTCGAGGATGCCGTCGTCGACGCCCGGGACCGAGACTGGAACGGCAAAGCCGAAGTTGGCATCGGTGCGCAGTTCCGCAGCGTTCAGCGAACCGTCAAGCGCGGCCGCGAGCAGAGCGCGCGTCACCTTGATCGGCATGCGGCTGCCGGTGCCGTAGGCGCCGCCGGTCCAGCCCGTGTTCACCAGCCAGCAGGTGACGCCGTTCTTGGCGATCAGGTCCTTCAGCAAGTTGCCGTATTCCGACGGGTGACGCGGCATGAACGGTGCGCCGAAGCAGGTCGAGAAGGTGGCTTCCGGCTCGGTAACGCCCTTTTCCGTGCCGGCGACCTTGGCGGTGTAGCCGGAAAGGAAGTGGTACATCGCCTGTTCCGGCGTCAGCTTGGCAATCGGCGGCATGACGCCGAAGGCATCGGCGGTCAGCATGATGATGGTGCGCGGCTGCGGTGCGGTGCCGGTGGCGCTGGCATTCGGGATGAAGTCGAGCGGATAGGCGCAACGGGTGTTTTCCGTCAGCGAACCGTCGTCGAAATCAGGAACGCGGCGCTCGTCAAGCACGACGTTTTCCATGACGGTGCCGAAGCGGCGGGTCGTGGCGTAGATTTCCGGCTCGGCGGCTTCCGACAGACGGATCGCCTTGGCGTAGCAGCCGCCTTCGAAGTTGAAGACGCCCTGCTCGCCCCAGCCGTGCTCGTCGTCGCCGATCAGCGTGCGGGTCGGGTCGGCCGAAAGCGTCGTCTTGCCAGTGCCGGAGAGGCCGAAGAAGATCGCGGTGTCGCCGGCCGGGCCAACGTTTGCCGAGCAGTGCATCGGCATGACGCCCTTCTTCGGCAGCAGGTAGTTGAGAACGGTGAAGACCGACTTCTTCATTTCGCCGGCATAGGACGTGCCGCCGATCAGGATCAGGCCGTTGGTGAAGTCGCAGGCGATGACCGTCTCGGTGCGGCAGCCGTAGCGCTCCGGATCCGCCTTGAAGCTCGGCAGATCGATGATCGTCAGCTTCGGCAGGAAGGAGCCGAGCGCTTCGCGGGCTGGGCGAATCAGCAGATTGCGGATGAACAGCGAATGCCAGGCGTACTCGGTAACGACGCGCGTCGGCAGGGCGTTGTCGGCATCGGCGCCGCCAACCAGGTCCTGCACATAGAGCGACATGCCCTTGGCGTGCTCAAGCATATCCTTGCGCAGCAGGGCAAAATGCTCCGGAGACATCGGCTTGTTGTTGTCCCACCAGATCTGATCGTCGGTGTTCGCATCGCGAACGACGAACTTGTCCTTCGGCGAGCGACCGGTGTGCTGGCCGGTACGGGCGACGAGCGCACCGTGTGCCGTCAGCTCAGCCTCGCCGCGGCGAAGAGCTTCCTCATAAAGCTCTGCGGCTTCGAGGTTGTACCGAACCGTTTCCAGGTCGATAAAGCCGAGTTTTTCCAAGCCGTTCGCGAGATTGCGAGTGCCGAGTTGCTCCATGGTCAAGCTTCCTTCGTGTTTGGCCATTGGCGTTGAATTTCGCCGGACCTTACTTGCATGCTCGCTCAAAAACAAGGCGACGTCAAAAAAAGAATAATGATTTCAGTATATTAATCGATTTAAAGAAAATTATCGTTTTTTTAATCGGTTGAAATCGGCCTGTCGAACACCGATCTGACAGGACCTATCCTATCGTCACGACAGGTGCTTTTTGGGCTTCGCCACAATTTGTTCCACCTTTATACTCACTAACGCACCCGTGACTCGCGAATGCCGGAGTTTTCGGGGACGGGACCGGCACCTCAAAAGACGGAGTTGAACACGATGCAGACCATCGCGCTTGTCGATGATGACCGGAATATTCTGACGTCCGTATCCATCGCCCTGGAGGCAGAAGGCTACAAAGTCGAGACCTATACCGACGGCGCTTCGGCGCTCGAAGGCCTGCTCGCCCGGCCGCCGCAGCTTGCGATCTTCGACATCAAGATGCCGCGTATGGACGGCATGGAACTGCTGCGCCGCCTGAGGCAGAAGTCGGACCTGCCGGTGATCTTCCTCACCTCCAAGGATGAAGAGATCGACGAACTCTTCGGCCTGAAGATGGGCGCCGACGACTTCATCACCAAGCCGTTTTCGCAGCGCCTTCTGGTCGAACGCGTCAAGGCGATCCTGCGCCGCGCCGCCAACCGCGAAGCCGCGGCCGCCAATCCGAACAATACCATCAAGGCAACCGACGCGCCGTCGCGCTCGCTCGAGCGCGGGCAGTTGGTGATGGATCAGGAGCGCCACACCTGCACCTGGAAGAGCGAGCCGGTGACCCTGACGGTGACGGAATTCCTCATTCTCCATTCGCTGGCGCAGCGCCCGGGCGTGGTGAAGAGCCGCGACGCACTGATGGACGCTGCCTATGACGAACAGGTCTATGTCGACGACCGCACCATCGACAGCCACATCAAGCGGCTGCGCAAGAAGTTCAAGATGGTCGACAACGACTTCGACATGATCGAGACGCTTTACGGTGTCGGCTATCGTTTCCGGGAGAGTGCCTGAGCCTCGGGGCTTGCCATCGAGCCCAGAGTGGCGCATTTGAAGCGGCGCGATGGTGATGGCCTCATCTGAGGCTCGACACGATCTCCGCCGTCTTCGGATCAAAACCATGGAAGGCGGCGCAACCGGCCGGCAGCGCCGCCGCTATCGAACGATTATGAAGGACAGTCCGCGCGGGAGCGGGACATTTGGTAGAAGTCTTGCACGGCGACATTGAAGACACTGACGGGCGTGCCCAGGCACTGAAGGGCCAGCGCCGCTGGGCGCATCCCTTCACGCTCATTCGTCGTCTCTTTGGCAATGCCGTCTTCTCGAGCCTCACCCGCCGTATCGTCTTCTTCAACCTGGTGGCGCTCGTCGTTCTGGTCGGCGGCATCATGTACCTCAACCAGTTCCGCGAGGGGCTGATCGACGCGCGCGTCGAAAGCCTTTTGACCCAGGGCGAAATCATCGCCGGCGCGATCTCCGCTTCCGCCTCGGTCGATACCAATTCGATCACCATCGATCCCGAAAAGCTGCTGGAACTGCAGGCCGGCCAGAGCATCACGCCGCTGCCGAGCGACGAGGATCTCGACTTCCCGATCATCCAGGAGCGTGTCGCGCCGGTTCTGCGCCGGCTGATCTCGCCGACGCGCACCCGCGCCCGCCTGTTCGACGCGGACGCCGACCTGCTGCTCGATTCGCGCCATCTCTATAGCGGCGGCCAGGTGCTGCGCTTCGACCTGCCGCCGATCGAGCCGGAGGCGACGGGCATCGGCGAAAAGCTCAACAGCTGGCTGAACAAGCTTTTGCAGCCGGGCAACCTGCCGCTCTATAAAGAACCGCCGGGTGGCAACGGCTCGATCTACCCTGAGGTGACCAATGCGCTGACGGGCGTGCGCGGCTATGTCGAGCGCGTTACCGAGAAGGGCGAGCTCATCGTTTCCGTGGCGGTGCCCGTCCAGCGCTTCCGCGCCGTTCTCGGCGTGCTCCTGCTTTCGACCCAGGCCGGCGACATCGACAAGATCGTCCAGGCCGAGCGCCTCGCCATCATCCGCGTCTTCGGCGTCGCGGCGCTCGTCAACATCATCCTGTCGCTGCTTCTGTCGTCGACGATCGCCAATCCGCTGCGCAGGCTTGCGGCAGCAGCGGTGCGCGTGCGCCGCGGCGGCGCCAAGGAGCGCGAGGAAATTCCCGACTTCTCCTCGCGCCAGGACGAGATCGGCAACCTCTCGGTCGCGCTGCGTGAGATGACGACCGCGCTCTATGACCGGATCGCCGCGATCGAAAACTTTGCCGCCGACGTCAGCCACGAGCTGAAAAACCCCCTCACCTCACTGCGTAGCGCCGTCGAGACGCTGCCTTTGGCGCGGACCGACGAATCGAAGAAGCGGCTGATGGACGTCATCCAGCATGACGTCCGCCGTCTCGACCGCCTGATCAGCGATATCTCGGACGCCTCGCGTCTCGACGCGGAACTTGCCCGCAGCGACGCCAAGACGATCGATCTCGAAAAACTCCTCGGCGACCTCGTCGATATCTCGCGACAGGTCCGCAGCAAGAAGAAGGCGGTGCTGCTCGATTTCGTCATCGACCGCAAGGACAGCCCCAAGGCGCGCTTTGCCGTCAGCGGCTACGACCTGCGCATCGGCCAGATCATTACCAACCTGATCGAAAACGCCCGTTCCTTCGTTCCCGAGGACGGCGGGCGGATCGTCGTGCGCCTCACCCGCTCGCGCTCGCGCTGCCTCGTCTATGTCGAGGACAACGGCCCGGGCATCCAGGCCGAAGACATCGACCGCATTTTCGAGCGCTTCTATACCGACCGGCCGGAAGGCGAGGATTTTGGACAGAACTCCGGCCTCGGGCTGTCGATCTCCAGGCAGATCGCCGAAGCCCATGGCGGCACGCTCAAGGCCGAGAACATCGCCGGACCGGATGGCCATATCACCGGCGCGCGCTTCGTCCTGTCCCTGCCCGCCGAGCCGCACGCGTGACAACGGCCCGCGCCAATGTCCACGGCACCGCAATCGTGCTCGGGACACGCGGCTTCCTGCTTACCGGCCCGTCCGGCAGCGGCAAATCCAGACTGGCGCTCGCCTGCATCACGGCCGCCCGGCAGGCCGGACATTTTGCAGCGCTCGTCGCCGACGACCGCGTGGATCTTGCGCTCGAACACGACCGGATCGTGGCGCGCTGCCCGCCCTCCATTCACGGCCTCATCGAAATCCGCGGCGCCGGCATCGGCACGATCGAAACCGTGCCTGCCGCCGTCATGGACTGGGCCATTCTGCCCGTCGCCGCCCCATTCGACCCGCGGCTACCGCCCGAAGACGAGACATTCCCCCTGCCACTCGGGCGCGTATTGCCGATTGTTCGCGTTCCCGTTGAAGAAGGCGCCCAGGTTCTCAATATTTTGCAGGCGCTCATCGCTGAAAAAATAGGTTTCTAGCCCGATTTACCGTCAGCGCGACCGGAATTTCGGCATTTTTGGCTTGCACTTCCCCTTTTCCTTGCCAAGATGCCCTCCCCAACAGGTGGACGAAATTGCTGCATTGCGATATCTGGCCATCAGTGAATTGCGTGTGCAGTTGGAGCGAAGATACCCATGATCGGACTTGTGCTTGTCACCCATGGCAAGCTGGCTGAGGAATTTCGACATGCGCTTGAGCATGTTGTCGGTCCGCAAAAAGCTATAGAGACCGTCTGCATCGGCCCCGAGGACGACATGGACCAGCGTCGGCAGGATATCCTCGACGCGGTCACCAATGTCGACGAAGGCAACGGCGTCATCATTCTCACCGACATGTTCGGCGGGACCCCCTCCAACCTCGCCATCTCGGTGATGCGCAGCGGCACCGTCGAAGTGATCGCCGGCGTCAACCTGCCGATGCTGATCAAGCTTGCCGGCGTGCGCGGCGAGAGCGACATGGACAAGGCACTTGTCGAGGCCTCCGAGGCCGGGCGGAAATACATCAACGTCGCCAGCCGCGTCCTGAGTGGAAAGTAATGGATCACCGCCCCGACATGTCGCTGACGCGCGAACTGCTGATCATCAACAAGCGAGGCCTGCATGCGCGGGCGTCAGCAAAGTTCGTGCAGACGGTTGAGGCCTATGACGCCGAGATCACCGTTTCGAAGGACGGCATGACCGTTGGCGGAACCTCGATCATGGGGCTGATGATGCTGGCCGCCAGCACCGGATGCAGCGTTTGCGTGACCGCCAGCGGCGCGCAGGCCGAAGAAGCCCTGAACGCGCTCGACGCTCTGGTCGCCGACAAGTTCGGCGAAGAAATCTGACGGCAATATAAAGATATAAAGACTTCTTTATATCGAGGTTGCTCTCCACCCTGAATCCTGATAGATCGGTCGCACTCTCACCGCGTCGTATAGGCGTGGGAGGCATAATCGCGCCGCGGAGATGGCCAAGGCCGCGCGGCTTGAAGAGATCAGCCCGGAGAACTCCATGACCACCACTCAGGACTACATCGTCGCCGACATCGGACTTGCCGATTTCGGGCGCAAGGAAATTGCGATCGCCGAAACGGAAATGCCGGGCCTGATGGCCTGCCGCGAAGAGTTCGGCG
Organism: Ensifer sp. ENS08; assembly: GCF_014852195.1. Taxonomy (NCBI): domain Bacteria; kingdom Pseudomonadati; phylum Pseudomonadota; class Alphaproteobacteria; order Hyphomicrobiales; family Rhizobiaceae; genus Ensifer; species Ensifer sp. ENS08. The sequence goes on along the minus strand of NZ_JACVBF010000025.1, from coordinate 33,118 downwards.
CTTCGAAGCCGCTGAAGGGCGCGCGCATCACCGGCTCGCTGCACATGACCATCCAGACCGCCGTCCTCATCGAGACGCTGGTCGCGCTCGGCGCCGACGTACGCTGGGCTTCGTGCAACATCTTCTCGACCCAGGACCACGCCGCAGCCGCGATCGCCGCCAGCGGCGTTCCGGTCTTCGCCGTCAAGGGTGAGACGCTCGAAGAATACTGGACCTACACGGACAAGATCTTCCAGTGGGCCGACGGTGGCGTCTCGAACATGATCCTCGACGATGGTGGCGACGCCACCATGTACATCCTGCTCGGCGCCCGCGCCGAAGCCGGCGAGGACGTGCTCTCCAACCCGGGCTCCGAGGAAGAAGAAATCCTCGTCGCGCAGATCAAGAAGCGCCTTGCCGCTTCGCCGGGCTGGTTCACCAAGCAGCGCGACGCGATCAAGGGCGTGACCGAGGAAACCACCACCGGCGTCAACCGCCTCTACCAGCTCCAGGCCAAGGGCCTGCTGCCCTTCCCGGCGATCAACGTCAACGACAGCGTCACCAAGTCGAAGTTCGACAACAAGTACGGCTGCAAGGAATCGCTGGTCGACGGCATCCGCCGCGGCACCGACGTGATGATGGCCGGCAAGGTCGCCGTCGTCTGCGGTTACGGCGACGTCGGCAAGGGTTCGGCCGCCTCGCTTTCCGGCGCCGGCGCCCGCGTCAAGGTCACTGAAATCGACCCGATCTGCGCGCTCCAGGCCGCCATGGACGGCTTCGAAGTCGTCCAGCTCGAAGACGTCGTCTCCTCGGCCGACATCTTCATCACGACGACCGGCAACAAGGACGTCATCCGCATGGACCACATGCGCGAGATGAAGGACATGGCGATCGTCGGCAACATCGGCCACTTCGACAACGAGATCCAGGTCTCGGCTCTGCGTAACCTGAAGTGGACGAACATCAAGCCGCAGGTCGACATGATCGAGTTCCCGAGGGGCAACCGCATGATCCTGCTTTCGGAAGGCCGCCTGCTCAACCTCGGCAACGCCACCGGTCACCCGTCCTTCGTGATGTCGGCCTCGTTCTCCAACCAGGTCCTGGCCCAGATCGAGCTCTTCACCAAGGGTGAGAAGTACAAGAACGAGGTCTACGTCCTGCCCAAAGCGCTCGACGAGAAGGTCGCTCGCCTGCACCTCAAGAAGCTCGGCGCCAAGCTTTCGGAACTTTCCGAAGAGCAGGCCGACTACATCGGCGTGAAGACGCAGGGTCCGTTCAAGGCCGAGCACTACCGGTACTAATCCTTACCCGGGCAATCCACAACATCTTGTGGCCGCGTTCTTGACAAGGGAGCGCGGCCGCTTTTTTGGGCCTCTCCCTTCCCGACGATTCGACTAGGAAGTATGCTCTAACCCATTGATTCGTGATGCCGGTGCGGACCTTGGGCATCGCGGATGGGATGTCTTGTCGAATTAGCGGCAAACAGACGGAGACAGACCGGGGATGCAATCGGAACTGACGCGGACCCTTGAACAGGGCCCCGGTGGAACTGTGCAAGGCGCAGCAAGGCCGGCAGCACCCTTCGGACAGACGGGGATGGCAGCGCCATGAACAAAGACCACACAGATTTTCCGGCCATCCGCCGCAAGGGTCCGAAATTCCTGCGCCGCCTTTTGGCCGGCACCGCCCTTTTCACCGCCACGGATGCTCTCGCCCAGGTTGTCCCGCAAAAGGCCGGCATCTTCGGCTCGTCGGAGGTCGTCACCTTTTCCGTGCTGATCGGCGTCATTTCCGCTGCGATGATCTCGGCGATCTGGCTGATCCGCCAGCGCGGCAACATCGAGGCGGAAAACCGCGAGCTTAGGTCCGACCTTTCCGACGCCAACCAGCGCCTCTCGCGCTACCAGGCGCTGGTCGCCGACAAGAACCGCCGGATCGTCATCTGGGACGGGCTTCTCGAACGCGCCGAACTGCTCGGCCAGCTGCCGGCGGAAACCGGCGCGCCTTCCGACGACCGCGACTTCCTGGCCTTCGGCCGCTGGGTCAAGGCGCAGTCTGCAGGCGAGCTCGAAAAATCGATCGAGGCGCTTCGCACCCAGGCGCGCAGCTTCGATCTCGTCATCGAAACGCAGCGCAATGAAGTGCTGGAAGCCCAGGGACGCGTTTCCGGCGGCCGCGCCTTTGTGCGCTTCATCGCGCTCAACAACATGCGGGCGGAGCTCGCCGAACTGAAGCTCGAACACGACCGGCTCAATATCGCGCTTCGCTCCTTCCATACGCTCCTCGACGCAATCGACCTGCCCGTCTGGCAGCGCGGCACCGACGGCGCGCTCGTCTGGGTCAACGAAGCCTATGCCGACGCCGTCGAGGCACCCGATGTCGCCACCGCCGTCGCGGAAAAGCGCGAGTTGCTTGCGACCGTTGCGCGTGAAAAGATCCGGTCGGTCTCGACGTTCGATACGCCTTTCCACGACAAGGTCTCGACCGTCGTGCGCGGCAACCGCACCTTCTTCGACGTCGTCGACGCCCGCAGCGCCGCCGGTTCGGCCGGTATCGCAGTCGATATTTCGGGGATCGAGGCCGTGCGCGAAGAGCTCAACCGCACGCTCAAGAGCCATGCGGAAACGCTCGACCATCTGGCGACGCCCGTCGCGATCTTCGACGGCAACCAGCGTCTGCAGTTCTACAACCAGGCCTTCCAGCGCCTGTGGAACCTCGATATCGGCTTCCTGGAGCGCAAGCCCGACAATGGCGAAGTGCTCGATCGGCTGCGCGCCGGCGGCCAGCTGCCGGAACAGCTCAACTGGAAACAGTGGAAGGCGAACGCACTATCGGTCTACCAGGCGCTCGATACACAGAGCGACCTTTGGCACCTGCCGAACGGACAGACATTGCGCGTCTTTGCCACCGCCCGCCCGCAGGGCGGCGTTACCTGGGTGTTCGAGAACCTGACCGAGAAGGTCGACCTCGAAACGCGCTACAACACCCTCGTCCAGGTCCAGGGCGAAACCATCGATCACCTGGCCGAAGGCGTAGCGGTGTTCGGCCCGGACGGCCGCATCCGCCTGTCGAACCCGGCGTTTCGCGCGATCTGGGGCATCAGCGAAGCTGAAGCCAAACCCGGTACGCATATCAAGGCGATCGAGCAGGCCTGCCTGATCTCCTACGACCAGCCCGACGGCTGGAAGCGTTTCACCCACATCATCACCAGCTTCGACGACGAGCGGCCCTCCAGCCGCGGCATTCTCGAACTCAGGACCGGGCTGATTCTCGACTACGCGGTCATCCCGCTGCCGAACGCCCAGACGATGCTGACCTTCGTCAACATTACCGACAGCGTCCGGGTCGAGCGCGCGCTCACCGAAAAGAATGAGGCGCTGCGCAAGGCCGATGCGTTGAAGAACGACTTCGTCCACCACGTCTCCTACGAGCTGCGCTCGCCGCTCACCAACATCATCGGTTTTGCCGATCTCTTGAAGACGCCGGCTTTCGGCGACCTCAACGAGCGCCAGGCAGAGTATGTCGACCATATCGCCACGTCGTCGTCGCTGCTTCTGACGATCGTCAACGACATCCTCGATCTTGCGACCGTCGACGCCGGCATCGTCCAGCTCGACCTTGCCGACATCAGCCTCACCGATTTCCTCGACGACATCGCGTATCAGATGGCCGACCGTCTGACCGAAAGCGGCGTGACGCTCCGGATCGCCGCACCCGATAATCTCGGCCGGATGGTCGCCGATCAGCAGCGCCTGAAGCAGATCTTCGTCAAGCTGCTCACCAATGCCGCGAACTTCGCCCCCGATGGCAGCGTCATCGAACTGGCGTGCCGCCGCGAGGGCAGCGACTTCATCTTCTCGGTCTCCGACAGCGGCCCCGGCATTCCGCAGGACGTGCTCGACACGGTCTTCAACCGCTTTGAAAGCCACGGTCAGCGCGGCGGCGCCGGCCTCGGGCTTTCGATCGTCGAGAGCTTCGTCAGCCTGCATCACGGCACGGTCTCGATCCGCAGCAAGGAAGGCGAAGGCACGGAAGTGACCTGCCGCATCCCTTCGGCCGACGTGCCGTCCACCGTCGCGGCCGAATGATGCCGGCGATCGAGCGCCATCTTGCAAACGAGGCGGCAACGATCGAGCTTGGTGAGGACCTGGCGCTCGCCCTGAAGCCTGGCGACTGCGTCGCTCTTTCGGGCGATCTCGGCGCCGGCAAATCCACACTGGCGCGCGCCTTTCTGAGAGCCGTTGCCGATGACGACGGCCTGGAAGTGCCGAGCCCGACCTTCACGCTGGTCCAGAGCTACGACTTGCGCATACCCGTCGCGCATTTCGACCTTTACCGGCTGGCCGATTCCAGCGAGCTTGACGAACTGGGCTTCGATGAAGCCCTGTCGCAGGGCATCTGCCTGGTCGAATGGCCGGAACGGGCGGACGACGCCCTCCCCTCACGTCGCATCACGCTTGCGATCACCCACGAGAAGGACGGGCGGCGCGTCGAAATTTCGGCGCCTGATGACACGCTGCAGCGCATCGCCCGAACGCTTTCGATCCGCGAGTTTCTCGATACGAACGGACATTCCAAGGCGCGGCGGCGGCACCTGAGCGGCGACGCCTCGATCCGGGCCTATGAGCGCATTTACCCGGCGGACGGCTCCGTTAGCCGGATTCTGATGGATTCGCCGCGGCACAAGCCGGGCCCGATCCTTCAGGACGGAAAGTACTATCAGCAGCTGGCGCATATCGCCGAAGATGTCGTTCCCTTCGTCGCCGTCGACCAGATGCTCATTGCCCGCGGCTTCGCGGCGCCTGAAATCTACGCCCGCGACATCGACCAGGGCGTCCTCTTGATCGAAGATCTGGGCTCGGACGGCGTTCTCGATGCGGACGGAGAGCCGATCGACGAACGCTACATCGAGAGCGCGCGGCTGCTTGCTCGCCTGCACGCGGAACCGGCCGAGGCCGAGATCAAGGTCGAGCCGACTGTGATCCACCGCATTCCGGATTTCGACCGGACGGCGATGAAGATCGAGACGCGGCTTTTGACCGACTGGTATCTGCCCTGGAAACGCGGCGCGCCGGCAAGCGACGACGAGAAGCGCGAATATGGAGAGATCTGGGACGGCCTGATCGACCTCCTGCAGACATCCGAAACGAACCTGCTGCTGCGCGATTTTCACTCGCCGAACATCATCTGGCGCGGGGAACGCGAAGGTCTGAACCGGATCGGCCTCATCGATTTCCAGGACGCAATGATCGGTCCGACTGCCTATGACGTCGCGTCCTTGGTTCAAGATGCCCGCGTCACCATCCCGCCTTCGCTCGCAAGCCGGATGATGGACGCTTATTTCGCCGAACGGCGCGGGGGTGGTAGCTTCGACGAGGCAATGTTCCTTCGCGACTGGCACCTGATGTCGGCGCAGCGCAACTGCAAGCTCGTCGGCATCTGGGTGCGACTGATGCAGCGCGACGGCAAGCCCGGCTACATGAAGCACATGCCGCGCACTTTCGCCTATCTTCAGGCGGCGCTTTCACATGAATCGCTGAAACCCTTGCACGACTGGTGTATGAAGACCGGAATCCTCGTTTCCGAATCAGCGAACTGACAGAGAATCAATGTCGATCAGCAATGCGATGGTGCTCGCCGCGGGCCTCGGCACCCGTCTTCGTCCGATCACCAACACCATGCCAAAGCCGCTCGTCGAGATCGCCGGCAAGCCGATGATCGACTACGTGCTGGACCTCCTGGTGGAGGCCGGCGTCAGCACGGCCGCGGTCAACGTGCATCATTTCGCCGACCTGATGGAAGGCCATCTCAGCCAACGCAGCGCCCCGGAGATCGTGATTTCGGACGAGCGCGAGGCGCTGATGAATTCCGGCGGCGGTCTCGCCAAGGGGCTGAAACTGCTGCCGGAGGGGCCGGTTCTTGTGATGAATGCCGATCTCTTCTGGGTCGGCGAGCCCAAGGGCAAGCCCAGCAACCTGACGCGCCTGGCCGCCGCCTTCGACGCGGAGCGCATGGACATGCTGCTCCTTTGCGTGCGCGACGAGGATACGACCGGCCACAACGGCAAGCGGGATTTCTCGCTGGGTGACGACGGCAAGCTCACGCGCTACGCCGAAGGCCTGCCGAACCCGGTGGTCTATGCCGGCGCGATCGCGCTTCACTCCCGGCTTTTTGCCGACGCGCCCGACGACGCCTTCAATCTCAACATCTACTTCGATCGCGCCGCCGAGGAAGGCCGTCTTCACGGCCTGCTGCTCGAAGGTCACTGGATGACGGTCGGAACGCCCGAGGCGATCGGCGAAGCGGAGGCGGCGATCCGCCGCCACCAGCCGGAGGGATGAGCGTGCGTGGCCGCCGGTCCAACGTCTTCACGATCCCGCCCGGCCTCCCCTTCCTGAAGACGCTCGCCGAAAAGCTTTGCGACGGTAGCCTGACGCCGGACTTCCGCTACGACCCGGCCGATCCCCTGCCGCTTGCCGGCGTGACGATCTTCGTGCCGACGCGGCGCTCGGCCCGTGTGCTCCGGTCCGAGTTCGTCGACCTGCTCGGCGGCCGCTCCACCATCCTGCCCACCATCAAGGCGCTCGGCGAGACCGATGACGACAGCGGCTTCTTCGATGCCGAGGTGCCGGCGATCCTCGATCTCGCCCCGCCCCTGCCCGGGACCGCACGCCTGATCGAGCTTGGCCGGCTTATCCTCGCCTGGCGCAACCGGCTGCCGAAGGTGGTGCTCGACATCCATGCGGAGAGCCCGCTGATTGCGCCGGCAAGCCCTGCCGATGCGATCTGGCTCGCGCGCAATCTTGCCGACCTCATCGACGCGATGGAGACGGAAGAGCTCGACTGGGACAAGCTCGACAAGCTCGATGCCGGCGAGCACGCCCTCTGGTGGCAGCTGACCCTCGAATTCCTGAAGATTGCCCGCAGCTACTGGCCGGAACGGCTGGAGGAACTGAAACAATCCTCGCCCGCGCGCCACCGCAACGCGATCCTGCAGGCCGAGACGCAGCGCATCGCCGCCGGCAAGATCGAGGGCCCGATCATCATTGCCGGTTCGACCGGCTCCATTCCCGCAACGGCCACGCTGATTGCCGCCGTGCAGAAGCTGCCCAACGGTACGATCGTGCTGCCTGGCCTCGACCAGACGATGAGCGAGGCCGAATGGGACATGATCGTCGCCGACGCCGCCCTTGACGGCAGGCCGGACCCGGCAAGCCGCAGCCACCCGCAATACGGCTTTTACAGGCTGCTGAAACGCATGGGCGTACTGCGGCCCGACGTGACCGCCCTGGCTGTCGCCGAGGTCGACCTCGACGTCCGTGCCGAGATCCTGTCGCACGCTCTTCTGCCGGCCAAGGCGACCAATGCATGGACCGCGATGCGCAGCGAGCTGGATCCGGCGTTGCTGCAGCAAGCCTTCCAGGATGCAGCCCTCATCGAAACCGCCAACGAACGCGAGGAAGCGGCCGCGATCGCGGTCGCCTTGCGGCTCGCGCTCGAAGGCAGCGACGAGAGCCAGGCAGCGCTGATCACGCCGGACCGCAATCTCGCACGGCGGGTCGGCGCCGAGCTTGCCCGCTTCGGCATCGAGGCCGACGATTCCGCCGGTACGCCTCTCATCGCGACGCCGCAGGGCAGCCTGCTGCGGCTGCTGCTAGAAGCATGCCTGCGCCCCGGCGATCCCGTGCCGTTCGTCGCGCTGCTCAAGCATCCGCTGGCGCGCTTCGGGCTTTCCCGCGACAGGATGCGCGAAGGGGCCGACGCGCTGGAACGCATGGCACTGCGTGGCAGCACCGCGACGGTCGATCTGCTGGCCCTCGGATCCGTGCTCGACGCGGCGATCGTCCGGCACAAGACCGATCGCCATCCACCGGAATGGCGCATCGGCATCGGGAATGACGCGCTTCAGGCGGCCCGCGACGTGGCGGCGAAGATCGGTCTCGCGGTGGCACCGCTCGCCTCCGCGCTGACGCGCAGCCGGGACGGCAGCCGCATGTTCTCGGACGAATTTACCTTTGCCGACTGGGCGATGCGCACCGGCGAGGCCCTGGAAGCAGCCTCAGCCGACGAGCGTGGCGACCTCGGTGGGCTTTGGTCCGGCGAGGCCGCCGATACGCTCGCAACTCTCCTTCGCGGCATCATCGAAACCGACGGCCAGATGACCGCGGACGGGCCGCAATGGTGCGATGTCGTCGAAGCCCTTTCGGCCAGCGCCGCGGTCAAGCCGCGCTCCATGCGCCATCCGCGGGTGTTCATCTTCGGCGCGCTGGAATCGCGCCTGCAGAGCATGGACCTGGTGGTTCTCGGCGGCCTGAACGAAGGCAATTGGCCGGGCCAGACGGCCAACGATCCGTTCCTGTCGCGCACCATGAAGACGGGGATCGGTCTTGAGCCGCCTGAACGACGCATCGGCCAGCTTGCGCACGACTTCCAGATGGCCTGCGGCACAAGGCGGCTGATCTTCACCCGCTCGATGCGCCAGGGCGCAGCACCCACCGTCGCCTCGCGCTGGCTGCAGCGGCTGCTGGCGCTCGGCGGCGAACGGCTGACGCGAGCGCTGCACGCCAATGGCGCCGACTATCTCGCCTGGGCCCGCATGCTTGACGACGGCGGCCGCCAGCCGCTGGCCGAGCGCCCCGCCCCCAAGCCACCGGCGGACCTGCAGCCGCGCAAGTACTCTTTCAGCGAAGTGTCGCGGCTACGGCGCGACCCCTACGCGATCTATGCGCGACGCATCCTTCGGCTGGATCCGCTGCTGCCGTTCAACAGCGACCCCGGCCCGGCCGAGCGCGGCACGCTTTACCACCAGATCGTCGAACGTTTCGTACGCGCCGGCGTCGATCTGATGTTGCCGGCGGCGGAAGAGGTCATGCACCGGCTGCTGAACGAGGCTTTCGACGAGGCGCGACTGCCCACCCATATCGACACGATCTGGCGGCCGCGCTTTGCCGCCGTCGGCTTGGCCTTCATCAAATGGGAACGGGACCGCGCCCGCTTCATCCGCCGGTCGCGCACCGAAGTGGCGGCATCGATGGAGCTCGGCGTCGCCGACATGCGGCTGACCGGCATTGCCGACCGGCTCGATACGCTGACCGACGGCAGCGTCGAGATCGTCGACTACAAGACCGGCTCCAGCCCATCGACCAAGGAAGCGCGCGTCCTGCTCGACCCGCAGCTCGCGCTGGAAGCCGCGGCCCTCAAGGCCGGCGCCTTTAAGGACGTGCCGCCCAGCCACCCACAGTCGCTGCTCTATGTCCGGCTCAAACCGGGCGCGCGCTTCAAACCGGAAGCGGTCAACAACGAAGGCAGCAAGTCGAAGGAGACGAAGTCGGCCGATCAGCTTGCGGACGAGTCGCTTGCCGAACTCAGGAAGCTGCTAAGCGCGCTTCTCTCGGGCAAGCATGGCTTTGCCTCGCGCGTGATTGTTCAGAAAGAGCGCGATTATGGCGGCGAATACGACCATCTGGCACGCGTAGCCGAATGGTCGACGGCCGACAGCGAAGAGGAGGATGGCGATGAGGGATGACAACCTCGGCCCCGAACAGGCGACGCCTCAAAGCTGGCTCGACTGGACCTCGCGCCGGCAGTCGCTAGCTTCGGACCCGGACCGCTCCGCCTGGGTGTCGGCCAATGCCGGCTCCGGCAAGACCCACGTGCTGACCCAGCGGGTGATCCGGCTGCTGCTTGCCGGCTGCCGCCCCTCGGCGATCCTCTGCCTCACCTATACCAAGGCGGCGGCCTCCGAAATGTCGAATCGCGTCTTCGAACGGCTGGCCGAATGGGTAACGCTCGACGACGCGACGCTCGAAAAGCGGATCGAGGCGATTGAGGGCGAGCGGCCCGGGCGCTTGAAGCTGCAGGAAGCGCGGCGCCTGTTCGCCCGCGCGCTGGAGACCCCGGGCGGCCTGAAGATCCAGACGATCCATGCCTTTTGCGAGGCGCTGCTGCACCAGTTTCCGCTGGAGGCCAATGTTGCCGGCCATTTCTCGGTTCTCGATGATCGCGCGGCTGCGGTTCTGCTTGCCGATGCGCGCCGGCTGCTGCTGACCGCGACCGCGGCCAAGGACGATCCGGCTCTTGCCCACGCCTTTGCCACCGTGCTCGACATCGCCGACGATACCGGCCTGGAAAAGCTGCTGGCCGCAATCGTCGAAAACCGAACCGCGATCCAGGTCTTCCTCGAACATGCCGACGGGCTCGGCGGCACCGAGGCCGAGCTGCGCCGGGCGCTGAAGCTTTCGCCGGGGGAAAGCGTCGACGGCGCCATGGCGACGATCTGGCCCTTGGCGGGCTTGAACGGCGCGGCGCTCGAACGGTACTTCTCGCTCGCCACCAGCGTCGGCGGCACGAAGGTGCTCGACTTTGCGGAGGGGCTGAGGACCGTTTCGAAGATGACGGATCTCAGCGCGCGCTATGACGGGCTCAGGCATCTGTTCTTCACCGGCACGGGCAAGCCGCGGGCGCAATCCGCCTTCCTCAACAAGGCGATGCAGCAGGCTGCCCCCGATCTCATTGACCTCGTGGACGAGGCCTACCGGCATGTCGTCGCCTGCATCGATCACATCAGCATCCTCAGGATGTTCGAGGCGACGCTGGCGGCGCTGACGCTCGCCGAGCGGCTGAATGCCGACTACGAGGAACTGAAGCGACGCCGCAGCCAGCTCGATTTCGAGGACCTGATCAACCGCACGGCGGCGCTCTTTGCCCGCGGCGACGTCAGCGCCTGGGTACACTACAAGCTCGACCAGGGCATCGACCATATCCTCGTCGACGAGGCGCAGGACACCAGCCCGGCGCAGTGGACGATCATCCAGGCGCTGGCTTCCGACTTCTTCTCGGGCGAGAGCGCACGCGGTACTGCCCGCACGATGTTTGCCGTCGGTGACGAGAAACAGTCGATCTACTCCTTCCAGGGCGCCCGTCCGGAGCGGTTTTCGCGCGAGAGCCAGGAGACCGAACGGCGGGTGCGCGACGGCGGCAAGGCTTTCGAGCCCATCCGCCTGCAGCTCTCCTTCCGCTCGACCGTCGACGTGCTTTCGGCCGTTGACGCCGTCTTTGCCAATCCGGCGCATGCGCGAGGCCTCAGCGCCCGCAACGAGCCCGTGGTGCATGCTTCGAACCGCATCGGCCATCCCGGCGCCGTCGACATCTGGGACGTGATTGCCGCCGAACCGGTGGATACAGACGAGGAATGGACCGCCGCCTTCGACGCAACGCCGGAGAGTGCGCCGGTCAACATCCTCGCCCGCCGGATCGCAGCCACGCTGGAAAGCTGGATCGGCAAGGAGACGATCGTCGAGAAGGGCGTTCGCCGGCCGATGCGCCCGGGCGACGTGATCGTACTGGTCCGCAAGCGCGACGCCTTCGTCAATGCTCTGACGAGAGCACTCAAGCGCCGCAACAACATTCCGGTCGCCGGCGCCGACCGGTTGGTGCTCACCAAGCATATTGCCGTCCAGGACCTGCTCGCCCTCGGGCGGTTCGTGCTGTTGCCGCAGGACGACCTGTCGCTGGCCGCGCTGATGAAAAGCCCGCTGTTCAACCTCGGCGAGGACGCGCTGTTCGAACTCGCGGCGCGGCGCGGCGAAGGCGAAAGCCTCTGGGAGAGGCTGCAGCATGAAGCCGATGACGGTATCCTGTTTCACCAGACGGCGCGAACGCTGAAATCCTACATGGCGCTCGCAAGCCAGCTGGCGCCGCATGACTTCTATGCCCGCGTCCTCGGCGTGCATGGCGGACGCGCCGCCTTTCTCGCGCGCCTCGGCACCGAGGTCAGCGACATTCTCGACGAGTTCCTGACCTTCGCGCTCGACCAGGAAAGAAGCGGCCTGCCCGGCCTGCAGGCCTTCGTCTCGACGCTGGAAATGGAAGCGCCGACGGTCAAGCGCGAGCAGGACAAGGAACGCGACGAAGTTCGGATCATGACCGTGCACGCGGCCAAGGGCCTGGAAGCGCCAGTCGTCTTCCTCGCCGATGGCGGCGGGGCGGCGTTCAGCAACCAGCATGTGCCCTCTCTTCGCTTCCTGGAGCTTGCCCAGAGAGACGGCACCGTCCTGCCGCTTCCGGTGTGGCGCGCGCCGGGCGCGGAATCGAACTCGCTCATCACCGCCGACGGCGAGAGGCTGAAGACGCTGGCTGAGGAAGAATATCGTCGCCTGCTCTATGTCGGCATGACCCGCAGCGCCGACCGCCTGATCGTCTGCGGTTATCGCGGCCAGCGGGCCGCTGCCGATACATGGCACGCTATGGTTCAGGCGAGCCTTGCCGGAGACGAGAGCGGCCGCGGCCACCCGACCAGTTTTCACGCCGGCGGCGAGGAATGGTCCGGCCATGCCTGGCGCGAGAAGCAGCTCGAACGCGATCTGCCCTCCGGCGACGCGCGCTCGGCCGATTCGGGCCGTCCCGCCACCGCCCTGCCAAAGGCGCTTTCGACGCCGCTGCCGCCGCAAAAGCGGCTGCCGCGGCCGCTCAGTCCTTCCGGCGTCGGCATCGCGGTTGACGAGGACGATGGCGATGCGCTCGTCGGCTCGGCTCTTTTCTCGGAAAGGGCCCCGGCAAACCTCTCGATGCTGCGCGGCGCCATCTTGCACCGCCTGCTGCAGGTTCTGCCCTCGATGGCGGGAGACGATCGCCGGGCCGCGGCCGAACGCTATCTCGAGCGATCCGTGCCCAGTTGGCCTTCAGAACAACGCGCTGCACTGATCGCCAGCATCGAAACCGTGCTCGACCATCCGGACCTCGGCGCAGTTTTCTCGGTGAGCAGCCGGGCCGAGGTTTCGGTCATGGGTACGCTGACGCTCGGCAAGCGCGAGCACGCGGTTTCAGGCCGGATCGACCGGCTGGCCGTCCGCGATGGCGTCGTGACGATTGCGGACTTCAAGACCAACAGGCAGGTGCCGGCATCGCCTAACGACATTCCCTTCGCCTACACGGCGCAGCTTGCCATCTACCGCGCGCTCCTGCAGCCGCTTTATCCGGCACATGCGTTTCGATGTGTACTGATCTTCACCGAGGGGCCGGCAATCCACGTCGTTCCCGATCAAGCGCTCGACAGGAGCCTTGAAGACCTCGCGACAAAGTGAGATACCCGATATTGAAAATCCAGCGGTGCCTTCTCACATGAGACACAACATCTGGATACTGCCATTCCGAACGCAAGGAGCAGCCTATGGCTACTGTAAAGGTCGATACGTCCAATTTTCAGCAGGAAGTGCTGAACTCCGCCGAGCCGGTGGTTGTCGATTTCTGGGCTGAATGGTGCGGCCCGTGCAAGATGATCGCCCCGAGCCTCGAGGAAATCTCGAACGAACTCGCCGGCAAGGTCAAGGTTGCCAAGCTCAACATCGACGAAAACCCGGAACTGGCCGCCCAGTACGGCGTTCGCTCGATCCCGACGCTCGCCATGTTCAAGGCCGGCGAAGTAGCTGACATCAAGGTTGGCGCCGCCCCGAAGACGGCCCTGTCCTCGTGGATCTCCACGGCGGTCGCTTAAAGCAAGTTCACTGCTGAAAACGTTGAAAGCCCGGCATGCCGGGCTTTTTTCTTGTCTTAAATCTGAGAGCTGGATGACGGTCCCAGCTGCCGATCACTTCGGCGGCGTGCCGTTGTCGGCAAGCACATCGCCCACCAGATAGAGCGAGCCACCGATCAGGATGCGCGGCGGCGCCGGATCTTCGTCGACCAGATTGGCGATGACCGTCAGCGCCTCGGCAACGGACGAGACCGCCGAAGCCTCGAAGCCGACCGATGCGGCATCACTGGCCAGCGCCACAGGATCAAGCCCAGCATCGGAACCGCGGATCGGAACGGTGAAGACCTGTTCGGCGAGATCGAGGAAGGCGCGGAAGTAGCCGATCGGCTCCTTCGTGTTGATCATGCCGATGATCAGGAACAAGGGGCGCGATTCGCGCTCCTCGAAGGTCGCCATTGCCTCGGCGATCACCTGACCGGCGCCGGGATTGTGGCCGCCGTCGACCCAGATCTCCGCGCCATTGGGCCCGTAATGCGTGAGCTTACCGCTGGTCAAGCGCTGCAGGCGTCCGGGCCATTCGACGCCCGCGAGGCCCCTCTCGATCGCCGCTTCGGAAACATCGAAACCGGCGGCCCGCACCGCGCGGATGGCGGCCGCGGCATTGGCATACTGGTGGCGCCCCGGCAGCTTCGGCAGCGGCAGATCGGCGAGCCCGCCTTCGTCCTGATAGACGAGGCGACCGAACTCCTCATGCGCCATGAAATCCTGGCCATAGACAAACATCGGGCAACCGAGGCGTTCCGCCGTCGAGACGAGCACGTCACGGGCGGCCTCTTCCTCCTGCTGGCCGATTACCACGGGGCAGCCACGCTTCATGATGCCGGCCTTTTCGGCGGCTATCAGCTCCACCCGATCACCGAGATAGGCCTGATGGTCGAGCGAGATCGGCATGACGACCGAGACGGCCGGCCGCGCAATAACGTTAGTCGCGTCGAAGCGGCCGCCGAGACCAACCTCGATGATCGCCACGTCGGCCGGGTGCTCGGCAAAGAGCAGGAAGGTGACGGCGGTCAGGATCTCGAAGACGGTGATCTTCTCGCCGCCATTGGCTTCGGCGACGCGGCGCACGGCATCGGCGAGAACGGGATCGCTGACGAGCCTGCCCTTGCCACCCTTGACGCCCAAGCGATAGCGCTCGTGCCAGTTGACGAGATGCGGCGACGTGTGGACGTGAACGCTGAGGCCGGCTGCTTCGAGGATCGCCCGCGAAAACGCGGTCGCCGAGCCCTTGCCGTTGGTACCGGCGACATGGATCACCGGCGGAAGACGATCCTGGGGATTGCCGAGAGCGGCGAGAAGCCGGGTGATCCTGTCCAGCGACAGGTCGAAGCCCTTGGGGTGAAGGGCGAGAAGTTTTTCGATCTCGTAGCCCGCTTCGCTGGCTTCCACCGCTGCCATCTCTTAACCCCGCCCCGACACGCTCGGCTGCTACAGCGCGCGCCTTATAGGCCGTCTACCGATCGCTGTAACGCCTTGAGTTGCAGCATCCCCACACACAAGAAATTGCGGAGATGCATCATTTTGTTCTACGCAGTTCGACCAGCCCAGCGCTTATTCAAGCGCTGGCAGCGACCGGCAAGGCGGCCGGCTGCGTGCCGCCGTTGAGCTTCGAGGCTTCCGCCGGCTTCTTCATCAGGATTTTCAGGACCCGAGCGAGCGTCGACGGCAGATCATGGCGCTTGACGACCATGTCGACCATGCCGTGTTCCAGCAGGTATTCCGACGTCTGGAAACCTTCCGGCAGTTTCTCGCGCAGCGTCTGCTCGATCACGCGCTTCCCGGCAAAGCCGATTTCCGCACCGGGCTCGGCCATGTGAATGTCGCCGAGCATCGCGTAGGATGCGGTGACGCCACCGGTGGTCGGGTTGGTGAGTACGACGATATAGGGGAGGCCGGCTTCCTTCAGCATGTTGACGGCAACCGTGGTGCGCGGCAGCTGCATCAGCGACAGGATGCCTTCCTGCATGCGTGCGCCACCCGAAGCCGGGAAGATGACCAGCGGGCACTTCTCGGCGATCGCCCGTTCGAAGGCCTTGATGATCGCCTCGCCGGCAGCCATGCCGAGCGAGCCGCCAATAAAGTTGAACTCGTGCACGACGGCGACGAGCTTGACGCCCTGGACGCGGCCGAGACCGGCGACGATCGTGTCTTCGAGTTCAGTCTTGGCGCGGCTGTCGCGCAGACGATCGACGTATTTCTTGGAATCGCGGAACTTCAGCGGGTCCTGAGCGACCTTCGGCTGCGGAAACGCTTCAAAGATGCCGCCGTCGAACAGGTCCTTCAACCGCGCCTTGGCCGGCATCTTCATGTGGAAGCCGGACTGCGGGATGACCCACTTGTTCTCCTCGAGATCGCGGTGGAACACCATCTCGCCGGTTTCCGGGCACTTGATCCAGAGATTTTCCGGAACTTCCCGGCGGCCCAGCATCGAGTTGATCTTCGGCCGAACGTAGTTTGTGATCCAGTTCACTTAGTAACTCCTGAAGATTTCCTTCGGGTTGTGCGCGCTAATATAGGCAATTATTCGGCTGCTGCGAGACGTGCGGACCGCACGCCTGCCGAGAGCCCTCTCACCAGCGCTTCGACACCCGGAACCGTCGCATCGGTCGCCTTGCCCTCTTCGGTCAGGCTCGACGCGATCTGGTTGACGATCGCCGTACCGACGACCACGCCATCGGCAGATGCTCCGATGGCCCTTGCATGTTCCGCCGTCTTGACGCCGAAACCGACGCAAACGGGCAGATTGGTGTGTGACTTGATACGCCCGACGGCGCCGGCGATCAACGACGGATCGGGCAGAGCCGAACCGGTGATGCCGTTCATCGACACGTAATAGACGAAACCGGAGGTGTTTTCGAGGACCTTCGGCAGGCGACGGTCGTCCGTGGTCGGCGTCGCCAGGCGAATGAAGTTGATGCCCTTCTCCAGCGCCGGGATGCAGAGTTCGTCGTCCATCTCCGGCGGCAGGTCGACGACGATCAGGCCGTCAATGCCGGCGGCCAGCGCATCCGTCAGGAAGCGGTCGACGCCGTAGATATAGATCGGGTTGTAATAGCCCATCAGCACGATCGGCGTGCGCTGGTCGTCCTCACGGAAACGGCGGGCGATCTCAAGCGTCTTTGCGAGCGTCTGTCCGCTTTTCAGCGAGCGTTGACCGGCCAGCTGGATCGCCGGGCCATCGGCCATCGGGTCCGAGAAAGGCATGCCGAGTTCGATGACGTCGGCGCCGGCCTTCGGCAGCGCCTTCATGATCGAGACCGACGTCTCGAAATCCGGATCGCCGCCCATGAAATAGGTGACGAGGACCGGACGTCCTTCGGCCGCGACATCGGCAAATCGCTTGTCCATGCGTGCGGTCATGATCTTACTGCCCCATTCCCAGTAACTTGCCGACGGTGAAGATGTCCTTGTCGCCGCGGCCGGAGAGGTTCATCAGGATGATCTCGTCCTTGCCCATTTTTGGCGCGCGCTTGATGACTTCGGCAAGCGCATGCGACGGCTCGAGCGCCGGAATGATGCCTTCGAGACGGGTCAACGTCTGGAACGCCTCAAGCGCTTCGTGGTCCATGATCGGCACGTATTCGACGCGGCCGACATCGTTCAGCCAGGCGTGCTCCGGGCCGATGCCGGGATAGTCGAGACCGGCCGAAATCGAATGGCCTTCCTTGATCTGGCCGTCGCCATCCTGCAGCAGATAGGTGCGGTTGCCATGCAGCACGCCGGGCGAACCGGCTGTGATCGAGGCGCAATGCTCGTCGCCTTCGATGCCCTTGCCGCCAGCTTCAACGCCGACGATCTTGACGCTCTCGTCATCGAGGAACGGATGGAAGATGCCGATTGCGTTGGAGCCACCGCCAACGGCGGCAATGACGAGATCCGGCAGCCGGCCTTCGGCGGCGAGCATCTGCTCCTTGGCTTCCTGGCCGATCACCGCTTGGAAATCGCGGACCATCTCCGGATAGGGATGCGGGCCGGCAGCCGTGCCGATCAGGTAGTAGGTGTTGTCGACATTGGTGACCCAGTCACGCAGCGCCTCGTTCATGGCGTCCTTGAGCGTGCCGCTGCCGGCCGTCACCGGCTTTACCTCGGCACCCAAGAGCTTCATGCGGAAGACGTTCGGCGCCTGGCGCTCGACGTCGGTCGCGCCCATGTAGACGACGCAGGGCAGGCCGAAGCGGGCAGCGACGGTTGCCGAAGCCACGCCATGCTGGCCGGCACCGGTTTCGGCGATGATGCGCGTCTTGCCCATGCGCTTGGCAAGCAGGATCTGGCCAATGCAGTTGTTGATCTTGTGCGAGCCGGTGTGGTTCAGCTCTTCGCGCTTGAAGTAGATCTTGGCGCCGCCAAGCTCCGCCGTCAGCCGTTCAGCAAAATAGAGCGGGCTCGGACGGCCGATATAATGCGCGCCGAGATGCTCCAGCTCCGCCTTGAAGGCCGGATCGTTCTTTGCGTTGTCCCACTCGTTCTGGAGATCGAGGATCAGCGGCATCAGGGTTTCGGCCACGAAGCGGCCACCGAAGATACCGAAACGGCCGTCCTCGTCCGGGCCACCCCGGAAGGAATTCAACTTTGGCGCCTGGTTCACGTCCTGCTCCCTGACCGTGGCATGCCCGCCTCCGCCTGGCGAACGGCATTGAAAAACGATTCCATGAGCTTCAGATCCTTGACGCCCGGCGCGCTCTCGACGCCGGAGGAGATATCGATGGCACGCGCGCTGGTCTGCGCCATGGCCTCGCCAATGTTGTCGGCGTTAAGACCACCGGAAAGCATGTAATCGACGCTTCCGTCAAGCGCATCGAGCAGCTTCCAGTCAAAGGAAACGCCGTTGCCACCGGGCAAATCGGACCCTTTTGGCGGCTTGGCATCGAAGAGGAAGCGATCGGCAATGCCGATATAGGCATCGATCTTTTCAAGGTCAGATGCTTCGCGCACCGAAAGGGCCTTCATAACGGGAAGGCCATACATCGCCCTGACCGTCAGCAGTCGCTCCGCATCCTCGCTGCCGTGAAGCTGCAGGATATCCGGATTGAGGGCCGAGACGATCTCGTCAAGCTCGTCATTGTCGGCATTGACCGTGACGGCGACGATCTTCGCTTGGCCGCGAATCCTGTCGGCGATGCGGCCGGCATCGTCGGGCTCGATGTTCCTGGGGCTCTTCGGGAAAAAGATGAAGCCGACATGGGATGCGCCGAGCGCGACAGCACGCTCGGCCGCTTCCGCGGTCTTCAGCCCGCATATCTTCACTTGGGTTTTCATGAGAAGCGACCTTGCATGAAATGCCGCGCGAGTCGAGCCAAAAACAGACGCAAAAGCGGTCACTCAGCGCCCCTGCACCCGTCCTTTGGCGGGTGCGCGCCCCTTGCGCGGCAGGCGCGCTTTCACCATATGCATTTTACCACAACGGAGAGACTGATGCGCCTGTTGCTCGCGCTTATCCTGCCCTGGCTGCAGTTTTTTACCATCGGCCGCCCCTTTGCTGGCCTCATTTGCCTGATCCTGCAGTTGACCCTGATCGGCTGGGTTCCGGCGGCGATCTGGTCGGTCTATGCGCTCAGCCAATACAAGACCGACGAGAAGATCCGTGAAGCGCTGCGCCATCGCGCATAACGCGCCGCTCATCGCCCTTCAAGATTCAATCAAAGTCGATCGCGTGAAGCATCGTGCCGTTGCGGCGGAGCCATCGCTTGGCATCGTCCGTATCCGGACACAGCCTCCCGCACAGCGCCCAGAAGTCGGGCCCGTGGTTCATTTCCTGCAGATGTGCCACTTCATGCGCAGCGAGATAGGCGATGACCTTTGGCGGCGCCATGACGATGCGCCAGGAAAAACTCAGCGCCCCGTCGGCTGAGCATGATCCCCAGCGGCTGCGCGTGTCCTTGAGCGAAAGCGACTTTGCCCTCCGGCCTATACGGCCGGTATAGATCGCCACCAACCGGTCGAGATCCTGGCGCGCTTCCTTCTTCAGGAAATCGACGATGCGCCGGGTGAGATGTTCCTCGCCACCGCTGACGCGCAGCACCGGTTCGTCATCGATCACGATCGCTTCCGTGAGCCCACGGATCTTGCCGGTGCGCTCGATGCGGTGGGCAACGCCGCGGATGAGGATGGAACCGCCCTCCTCGATCTGGCTTTCGCCGGAGAAGCGGGCGAGCTTGGTCATCAGCCAGCCCTGGTGCCGTGTCAGGAAGGCATTCACCTCGCGCTCGGGGAGGCCCTGCGGCACCGTCATCTTCAGGGCCCGCCCGCCTGGCTCGATGCGCAGCGTCATGCGCGTCGCGCGCGCGTTTTGCTTGATCGTCAGCGGCAGGGACTTGCCGGCGACCTCGATCTGCCGCGTTGTTGCGGGTGGTGCAGGTTGAATGCGCCGCTTGAAGGAAGGGAACATGCAGGCTTTCTAACCGATTCGCGGGGCTTTCGCCTACTGTTCGCTGGTTGGATGCGTGCCGAGAGTGATCCGGCGTTTCATGTGAAACGCCGGAAGCGGTTTCGTCAGGTTAATGGGCTTCGACAATCGGACCCGAGCCACCATTCTTGCGATCGCGCATGAAGCGGTCGAACTCTTCCTGGTCCTTGGCGCGGCGAAGCTCGCGCACATAGGTGTCGAATTCTTCGCGCATCTCGTCGAGCTTGCGGCGCTCCTCTTCGAGGCGAGCCAGTTCAGCTTCGCGCCAGTCGTCGAAAGCGACGTTGCCGGTACGATGCGTCCAGTTGGAACGGCGGCCGCCGCGCTTGAAAGCCGAGCACATGCCATCCACCGTATCGTTTGCGTCTTTCTTGAACGTCTTGAGCTTTTCGCCAAAGAGAATGTACGCGAGCATGGCCAGGCCGAGCGGCCAGAAGACCACAAAGCCAAGCACCATCAGAGCGATGGTCGCGGGCGTCCAATCCGGACGGATCATTGCAGATTGGTTCATCTTCAGGATTCCTCGCAATCATCCGGGCCGCCCATGCGACCCGATGAAAACGATGTGGGAAGGCGCCCTTGGCTCTGCAAGACGCCTCCCTCCGGAATCCGACAAACCCTTGACTCTACGCGGTCAAAACGACCCAAGAGCCGGGATCAGGCCGACTTTCCGCCCTTGATCAGCTGCTTTACCGGTTTTGCGTGGCGCGCATGCTCGCGGTGGAACGCGACGATGCGCGGCGCGATTTCGCGGCGGAAGCGAGAGCCGTTGAAGACGCCGTAGTGACCGACATCCGGCTGCATGTAGTGCATGCGCATATGATCCGGGATGTTGGTGCAGATGGTCTGCGCCGCCTTCGTCTGGCCAACGCCCGAGATATCGTCGTTCTCGCCTTCGACCGTCAAGAGCGCGACCTTCTTGATCGCGGTCGTGTCGACGCGCTTGCCGCGATGCATCATCTCGCCCTTCGGCAGCGCGTGCTGCATGAACACCACCTGCACGGTCTGCAGGTAGAATTCGGCCGTCAGGTCCATGACCGCGAGATATTCATCATAGAAGTCACGGTGCTTCTCGGCGGCATCGCCGTCGTTTTTCACCAGATGGGCGAAGAACTCCTTGTGGGCGATCAGGTGCCGGTCGAGATTCATCGACATGAAGCCGGAAAGCTGCAGGAAGCCCGGATAGACCATGCGCATGAAACCTGGCTGCGGCCACGGCACCGGCATGATGACATTGTCACGGAACCATTCGATCGAACGTTCTTCCGCCAGCTGGTTGACGCCGGTCGGGTTGATGCGGGTGTCGATCGGGCCGCCCATCAGCGTCATCGTCGCCGGCGACAGCGGATCGTCGGCAGCTTCCATCAGCGCGACGGCGGCAAGCACCGGCACCGCGGGCTGACAAACGCCGATCACATGCGTGTCGGGCCCGAGGAAATGCAGCATCTGGATGACGTAGTCGATGTAGTCATCCAGATCGAAGGTGCCTTCGCTGAGCGGCACCATGCGGGCATCGATCCAGTCGGTGATGTAGATATCGGAATGCGGAAGCAGGGCTTCCACCGTGCCGCGCAACAGCGTCGCATAGTGGCCGGACATCGGCGCGACGATGAGCACCTTCGGATCGGGGGCGCGGCCCTTGGGAAGCGCACGCTCGAAATGAATGAGATTGCAGAATGGCGCCCGCCAGACGATGCGTTCGTAGATCGAAACCGATTGACCATCGACCACAGTCTCGGGAAGACCGAACTCCGGCTTGCCATAACGGCGGGTGGAGCGCTCGAACACTTCGAGACCGGCGGCGGCGGCGCGACCGAAATAAGTGTGCGAGACGGGGTTCATCGGATTGCTGAACGCGAGCCGCATGGCGTCGGCTGCCGTGCGCCACGGCGCCATCATTGCGTGGTTCAGTTCATAGAGCTGGTAGAACATGGGAAGCGTACCCCTTGGTTCAATCAACGACAACGCCGCTCCCGGTCGGACGCAAGCTTGCGATTGTTTGTCTTGGTGTCCGCAATCGCTGCCAGACTACCATTTTTCTTGTGCAGTGCAACAAATATACCCGTCTCGCCTCGATACAAGGCCTGAAGCCAGAATGAATCTGGATTCCTGACGATTTGCAAACGAGCTTGCTCGAAACTGGCCGTTTTCCGCTGTTTTCGTGCATTGAGGCGCGCTGCCTGACGTTTTCAGGGGAATCTGGCGCCTCGCCGCAGCAAAATGGGTACGCTCCTCTGTGGCGATGCAGCAAAGCCGCCATCACTCAGGTGGCCGCCACTTGGATGACTGCCTTCACCAGACCCGTCTTTTCCTCCGCCCAGCGCGGCAGATCGGCAACCGCGCCATCGAGCGTGGTGCGGTGGGTGATCAGCGCGTCGATAGGCACAAGGCCGGACGCGATCGACGCGACGACGTGGTCGAAATCCTGCCGGGTCGCGTTGCGGCTGCCGATCAAGGTCATCTCGCGCTTGTGGAACTCCGGATCGGAGAAGCGGATCTCGTCCTTGACGACACTGACGAAGACCAGGGTACCGCCATGGGCGACGTGGGCGAAGGCCGCCTGCATCGAACCACCGTGCCCGGTGGCGTCGAAGACGACATCGAAACCGTCGCCATCCGTCGCAGCGGCAATGCGCGCCGCCGCATCAACATCCACGACGATGCCCTTGGCAAAGCCGAGCTTGCGAACGGCAAAGTCCAGCCGCTCGGTACTGGTGTCGGCGAGCACCACGTCATGGCCGGCGATGCGCGAGAAGATCGCCGTGCCAAGTCCGATTGGCCCGGCACCGATAACCAGCGCCCGTGACCCGGCATCCGTCGATGCCCGGCGCACCGCATGGGCACCGATCGCCAGGAACTCAACGGTGGCGGCCGCCTCCGGCGACAGACCCTCCGCCGGATAAAGATTACCCTCCGGCACGACAATCTCCTCGCAGAACGCACCGTCGGTATGGACGCCGAGAACCTTGATGGCCGTGCAGCAGTTCGGTTTGCCCTTTCGGCAGGCAATACAAGCGCCACAGGAGAGATAGGGGTTGACCACGACCGGCGTGCAGGGCGCTATCGTCGTCCCTCGCCCGCCAGAAATCACCGTCGCCGAGATCTCGTGGCCCATGACCCGCGGATATTCGAGGAACGGATGTTTGCCGGCGAAGATATGGTAGTCCGTGCCGCAGATGCCGACATGGCTGACGGCAAGGCGGACCCAACCGTCCGGCACGGTTTCGATTGGCGTGCGATCGACGACCTCCAGCCGACCGGGTTGTGGGCAGAGCACGGCTTTCATGGCAATTCTCTCGAGTACGGCGGCGCCTAGCGGGCGCTGCGGCGACGCAATTGGTCGAAATAGACGATGACGATGATCAGCGCGCCGGTGATGATGCGCTGCCAGAACGAGTTGACGTTCAACAGGTTGGCGCCGTTGTTGATCGTTGCGAGGATAAAGGCGCCGAGCAGCGGCCCGTGCACCGAGCCAACGGCCCCAAAGAGGCTGGTGCCGCCGATGACCGACGAGGCGATCGCCTGCAGTTCCCAACCCTCGGCCTGGGTGGCGTTGCCGATGCCGATGCGCGAGGCAAGCAGCAGGCCAACGAAGGCGGCGCAGGTCGACGACAGGATGTAGGCGAGATAGATCGTGCGGTGGACGTTGACGCCGGAGAGGCGGGCGGCCTCACTGTTGGAGCCGACGGCGAAGAGATAGCGGCCGAACCGGCTCAAATGCAGGAAGACATAGGCCGGGATCGCCACCACGATCACCATCCAGAACAGGCTGGGAACGCCCAGGAAATCCGCCCGCGAAAAATTGGTGAAGGCCTCATTGGTGATCGAAATGGTCGAGCCATTGGTGATCAAGAGGCCGATACCGCGGAGCGAGGTCAGGGTCGCCAGCGTGATGATGAAGGGCGGCAGGCCCATGCGCACGATGCCGAAGGCGTGGAATGCGCCGATCAGCACACCGAAGGCAAGCGTCAGGATGATGGCGATCCAGAGCGGCACGCCGGCGGCCAGCAGCCAAGCGACGATAACGCTGGTGAAGCCGACCACGGCACCGACCGAAAGGTCGATGCCGGCGGTGATGATGACGAAGGTCTGGCCAACCGCAAGGATCGCCGTCATCGCCCCCTGGCGCAGCAGGTTGCTGATGTTGTTGGGCGTCCAGAAACTGTTGGTCGCGAAGCCCAACAGCAGCCAGAGGAACAGAAGCAACCCCAGGAGGGTAAGGCCGAACAGAATGCTCACGCCCTTGCGTGGTGCCGCGCTGGCGCCGCTCTCCACCGTTTCCGCACTCATCGTCTACCTCCCTGCATCCTCAAGTTTGTTTTTATCGGTTCAAACGCCAATTGCCTGCGTCAGCACTTCCTCATGGCTCGCGGCGCGATAGTCGTGGCTGGCGACCAGCCGCCCGCGCCGGAACACGTGCAGCCGGTCCGCCAGTTCGTAGACCTCGGGCAGATAGGACGAGATCAGGATGATGCCCGCCCCGTTCTCCAGAAGCCGCGCGAACAGGCGATAGATTTCCGCCTTGGTTCCGACATCGACGCCGACCGTCGGCTCGTCGAAGATGAAAAGCTTGGCGCCGTGGCTCAGCCACTTGCCGATGACGATCTTCTGCTGGTTGCCGCCGGACATGGCGGAGGCCAGCACCCGGCGTGACGGCGTCTTGATCTTCAGGTCGCGAATCTGGCGGTCGGCGTTTTCCCGTTCCTGCTGGCCATTGATCGTCAGACCGCGTGTCAGCCGGTTGAAAACCGGCAGATTGATGTTGAGGCCGATTGGCAGGTTGAGGCAGAGGCCCTGGTCGCGCCGGCTTTCCGGCGCAAGCGCAATGCCGAGGTCCATGGCCTTACGCTCGCTGGCGATCTCAACCTTGCGGCCCTGCCAGTAGATCTCTCCAGCCGTTGGTCGGTGCCGGCCGTAGAGGCCGAGCGCAAACTCGCTGCGTCCCGCGCCGATCAGCCCATAGAGGCCGACGATCTCGCCGGCGCGCACCGTCAGCGATACATCCTGGAAACCGGGACCGCTCAGGTTCCGCGTCTCGACGATCATCTCGCCGGGCGGAAAATGCTCCTTGTGATAGATCTGCTCGATCGTGCGGTTGATCATCAGCGCGATCAGTTCCGCCTCATTGGTCTCGCCGATCTTGCGGGTGCCGACATGGGTGCCGTCACGCAGCACCGAGACACGGTCGGCAAGCTCGAACACTTCCTCCATGCGATGGCTGATATAGACGATCGTCACGCCTTCGGCCTGCAGCCTTCGGATCAGCCGGAAGAGCTGTGCCGATTCCTGGCGGGTGAGATAGGCGGTCGGCTCATCGAAGATCAAAAACTGCGTGCCGCGCATGGCCGCGCGTGCCGTGGCGACAAGCTGCTGCTGGCCGATCGTCAGGCTACCAAGCACGGCACCGGCCGGCAGGTTAAAGCCGAGATCATCCAGCACGCTTTGTGCCGCATCGGTCATGGCGCGCTTGCGCATCAGGCCGTTGCGATTGATCTCGTCGCCGAGAAACATATTGGCCGCGACCGACAGGTGCGCGCAAAGTACGACCTCCTGGTGCACGGCATTGATACCGCGCTCAATCGCCTCCTGCGGCGTGCCAAGCTGAACGGGTTTTCCGCACCAGAAGATTTCACCGGATGTGCGCTTGATGACGCCGGTCAGAAGCTTGATCAGCGTCGACTTGCCGGCCCCGTTCTCACCGACGATCGCGTGAACTTCACCGGAAAGAAAGGTCAGCGACGCCGGCTTCAAGGCTTCGACGGCGCCATACTTCTTCTGCAGGGCGCGCAGCTCCAGGATAGGCTCGCCTTTCGGAACCGGATGGCGTGTCGCCACATGCAGTCCTTCGGTCCTCCCGTCGCGTGCCTCTTGCAAATCGGTCATCTGCGCATTCCTCCCATCGCAGAGATCGCTTGCGGCCGGTCCTCGTTCCGGCCGCAAGCGGGTGCGGCGGGCTCAACGCCCACCGCAGCCGTCGTCACTTGACCTTCGGGTTCAAGAGAGCGTCGATCTTCGGCTCGGCCATGTTGGCCTTGGTCACCAGATTGGCGCCGGTATCGACATTCGCCTCGACCTTCTCCTTCTTCGAGACCGCGAGCGCCGTCTTCACGCCATCATAACCCATGCGATAGGGATCCTGAACGACGAGACCGGCCAGAACGCCTTCCTTGAGGAAGCCGACCGTCTTGTCGTCGCTGTCGAAGCCGATCACCTTGATCTTGTCGCCGAGCTTGTTTTCGGCAATTGCCTGGCCGACACCCTGCGCCATGATCAGGTTGGACGCGAAGACGCCGACAAGGTTGGGATTGGCGGTGATCAGGTCGGTCATGATGTTGAGGCCGGTGGTCGCCTGGCCGTCGGCATATTTGTCGACGACGACCTTGAAGCCCGGATACTTGGTCTTGACCTGATCGAGGAAGCCTTCGCGGCGCTGGTCGAGCGAGCCGACGCCCGGAAGGCTGGTGATGATGGCGATCTCACCCTCTTCCTTGCCGCTCATTTCCTTGACCGCCGCAGCGAGACCATCGGCAGCGATGCGGCCGCCCTGGACGTTGTCGGTGGTGAGGAACGACGAGAAGGCCTTGGAGTCGGCACCGGAGTCGATGCCGATGATCGGAACGGCCTTTGCCGCCTCGTCGATCGGCTTGCCGAGCGCCTTGAATTCCGTCGGCGAAATGACGACGGCAGCCGGCGCGCCCGCAACCGCATTCTCGAGAATGCTGATCTGGCCGTTGATATCGGATTCGGATTGAGCGCCGAGTTCCGGTACGTTGACGCCGAGATCCTTGCCGGCGGCGCGGGCGCCAGCGAGCACGATCTGCCAGTAGAAGGACGTGGTATCCTTGACGATGATCGGGATCGTCACGTCCTGTGCGAAGGAGGCGACCGGCGACATGCCGGCGATCATCGCGGCGCCGGCCAAGGCGGTAAAGGCGCGACGGGTAAGGCTGCTTTTCAGAATGCTCATCCCAGGTTTCTCCTCTTGGTGCACCGTGTTCCACTTCTTGGAGATCGATCGCAGGTGCTGGCTAATCGACCTTTTATCGATAAAAAACATATTGGAATGCTAATACGACAATCCCGGCTTGGCAAGCTGCCGGAACAGCATTTCAGACGGCGCTTTAGTGCCGTCCGTTAAACCCGAACCGGCTCGTCCCCGAGCTCCGGTGCGACCAGTGTGAACGGCTCGAAGGCGGCGAAATCGGCGGCGGAAAACCGGTGCTCGACGAGCGCCATGTTCCGCGCCAGGCTCTGCGGCTTGGCGGTGCCGAGCAGCACCGAGGCGACCTGCGGACTGGCGAGCGGAAACTGCATGGCGGGTGCGGCAAGCGGCACGTTCATGCCGCGGGCGACCGCGTCCATGGCACCGACCTTTTGCCGGATATCTTCCGTTGCCGGCATGTAGTCGAAATGCGCGCCTTCGACCGGTCCCGTCGCCAGGATGCCCGAATTGAAGACCCCGCCGACGACGAGCGAAGTCTGCTTCTTCTCGCAGAGCGGCAGCAGTTCGGCGACAGCCGACCGGTCGAGCAAGGTGTAACGCCCGGCGAGCAGGATGCAATCGAGATCGGCCTGGCGCAGGACGTCGAGACAGACCGGCACCTCGTTGACGCCAAGACCATAGGCCGCAATCGTTCCCGAGGATTTCAGCTCCTCCAACGCCTTGAGGCCGCCCTCCAGCAACTGCCGTAAGTAGATCGCATTGCGGGCGGCGCCATGGGTATAGACGCCGATATCATGCACATAGAGGATATCGATGCGGTTGAGCCCGAGCCTGGCGTAGCTGAACTCGACCGAGCGCATGATGCCGTCATAGCTGTAGTCGTAGGTGACGTCGAAATTGAGCGGCTTCACATAGGAATAGTCCGGCACCTTGTCTTGCGGCACCGGATGCAGGAGACGGCCGACCTTGGTGGAGAGCACGAACTGGTCGCGCGGCTTATCGCGCAGGAAGTCGCCGACGCGGCGCTCGGCAAGGCCGAGGCCGTAGAAGGGCGCAACGTCGAAGTAGCGCATGCCCGACTGCCAGGCAGCGTCCAGGGTCGCCATCGCCGACTCGCGGGTGCATTCGCGGTAGAGGCCGCCAAGACCGGCGGCGCCGAAGCTAAACTCGGTCACCGATAGGTCGGTTCGACCGATCCGTCTCGTCTGCATTTCCCCGTTTCCTCCTCCAAGGATGCCTTACGTACTTAGAGCGTTGCGCCCAGATGCCAGGGCACGAACTCATTATCGCCGTAGCCGAAAAGCTCGCTCTTGGTCTTGCGGCCCGAAGCGGTCTCGATGATCAGATCGAAGATCTCGCGGCCAAGCCCGGCAATGCTCGCCTCCCCCGAAGCGATCAAGCCGCAATCGATATCCATGTCCTCTTCCATCGCCCGGTAGAGCGCCGTGTTGCTGGTAAGCTTGATCGACGGCGCGGGCCGACAGCCGAAACAGCTGCCGCGACCGGTGGTAAAGGCAATGACATTGGCGCCGCCGGCGACCTGGCCAGTGGCCGATACCGGGTCGTAGCCAGGCGTATCCATGAAGACGAGCCCGTGCTCGGTGACGCGTTCGGCATAACGGTAGACCGCGTTCAGCGGCGAGCGGCCGCCCTTGGCGACGGCGCCGAGCGATTTTTCGAGGATCGTGGTCAGGCCACCACGTTTGTTGCCCGGCGAAGGATTGTTATCGAGCGAGGCGCCATGCATCGCCACATAGCTCTCCCACCAGGCAATCAGCCCATCAAGTTTCAGCGCCACCGCTTCGTTGACTGCACGGCTGCGCAACAGGTGCTCGGCGCCATAGATTTCCGAAGTCTCGGAGAGGATCGCCGTGCCGCCGGCCGCGGCAAGGATATCGACCGCAGCACCCAGCGCCGGATTTGCGGTGATGCCCGAAAGCCCATCCGAACCGCCACATTGCAAACCGACGATGATCTCGCTGACCGGGATCGCAATACGGCGTTCCTTGCCGACTTCAGCCGCGATTTCCTCGAGAATGCCCAGCGCCTTTTCAACGGATCGACGCGAGCCGCCGGCTTCCTGGATGTTGAAATGACGTTTCCCCGCGCCGGCGCCGCTCTGACCATAGAGCGTCAACTGGTTGACCTCGCAGCCGAGGCCGACCATCAGAACGCCGCCGAAATTGACATGGCGGGCGTAGCCGGCGAGCGTGCGGTGCAGATTGGCCATGCCGTCGCCGGTCGAGGACATGCCACAGCCCTGATCGTGCACGATCGGCACGAAACCATCGATACCCTCATATCTCGGGAGAATGCGCCTGTTCGCCTCCTCGGCAATGGCGCGACAGACCGTGGTGGAACAGTTCACGCTGGCGACGACACCGATGTAGTTGCGCGTCGCTGCCCGGCCATCACCTCTTCGATAGCCCATGAAGGTGCGGGCCTTGTCGGCATCGCTTGCCGCTTCCGGCACCCCCTGTGGGCTGATCGCTAAGCGATCCTTGTCGAAGGCAAGGTTGTGGGAGTGCACGTGGTCGCCCGGCGCGATATCGGCGGTCGCCCGGCCGATCGCCTGGGCGTATTTCACGACCGGCTCGCCGGCGCGGATCGGGCGGATCGCGATCTTGTGGCCGGCATCGACTTTCGCTGCTGCATGAACATTGTTCGGCAGGGCGTCGCCAGCGGCAATCGCCAGCGTCGCCACGACGACATTGTCCTCCGGTGCGAGCAGGATGGTGGACGGCGCAGACACCCGGTTTCTCCCAAATGATTTTCGTTCTGTCTTTTATCTACAATAGACAGATAGCCGTCAATGGGTATTATAGCGAAAACATCGGCGGCAGGCCGAGACGCCCCGGAGCGACTTGGGAGGAACAGATGTGGATGACAGACGCAGACAAAACCGGAGCGACGGGATAGAGGAGCCTTCCGCGTAAGCGCAGAAAACTTCGAACGATCCGGACGTCGCCCATGGCAAAGCAGAACACCGTCTTCAAGGATGCCTATAACCGCTGCCTGAAGTTGCTGGCGGACACATCCTCGCTGCCCTCCGAGCCAGAACTCGGACAGATGCTCGGCGTCAGCCGGACGACGGTGCGCGCGATCCTCAGCCGCTTCGAGGAACTGCAGCTGATTGCCTGGGACAAGCGCAAAAAGAGCGTGCTGCGACAACCCCGGCCCGACGATTATTTTCCGACGGAAGAGACGGATTCACTCGCCGAGATCATCGAGCGCAGCTTCATGCGCCGGATTCTCGCCGGCGGCGCCGAGCCGGGCATGCAGATCAACGAGTTGGAACTGGCGCGCGACATTGGAACCGGCACGACCAGCGTGCGTGAATTCCTGATCCGCTTCAGCCGCTTCGGCCTGATCGAGAAGCGGCCGAACAGCCATTGGATCCTCAAGGGTTTCACTCGCGAATTCGCGCTGGAACTGACGGAAGTGCGCGAGATGTTCGAACTGCGCTCGGCCGCGCGCTTTGTCTCTTTGCCCGACAACCATCCGGCCTGGGATGAGCTTCGGGAGATCGAGGCTCTGCACCGGGACATCCTAGCCGACATCGACAATCGCTACCGGGAGTTCTCCGAGCTCGACGAGCATTTTCACCTGCTGGTGCACAAGGCATCGAGCAACCGGTTCATCGTCGATTTCTACGACATCATCGCGATCGTCTTCCACTATCACTACCAGTGGAACAAGACGAATGCCCGCCAGCGCAACGCCCGCGCGCTCGAAGAACACCTCGCCTATATCGAAGCACTGCGTTCGCACGACCCGGCCAAGGCGGAACAGGCCTGCCGGCGACACCTTCAGTCCGCTCGCGAAACCCTTCTCCAATCCATTCCATAGCCAGCTATCGGAGCCTATGCATGCCGACGCCGATCGTGCAATTCGGGACGAGCCGTTTCCTTCAGGCGCATGCCGACCTCTTCATCAGCGAAGCGTTGACGAAGGGGGAAGCGCCCGGTCCGATCGCGATCGTGCAAACGACAGGGTCGAGCGAACGGTCTGGACGCCTTGCAGCCCTTGCCCGGCCGGAAGGCTTTCCCGTCATCATCCGTGGCATCCAGGAAGGCGAGACGATCGACGCGACGCAGCAAGTGACAAGCGTGGCGCGCGCGCTTTCGACCGCCCAAAACTGGAGCGAGATCCGGGCGATTATCGCCGAGGAAGCCGAAATCCTGATCTCCAACACCGGCGACACGGGTTACCAGGTCGGCGACAACGACATGATAACCGACATTCCGCTTTCCTTTCCGGGCAAGCTGCTCCTGCTCTTGAAGGCGCGTTTCGACGCGGCCCGACGCCCGCTGACGATTCTTCCTTGCGAGCTCGTGTCGCGCAACGGCGACGTGTTGAAGGCGCTGATGCTGCGGCTCGCGGCGGAGAGGATGGGAAACAGCGCCTTTATCGACTGGCTGGACAAGGATGTCGTCTGGGCCAACACACTGGTCGACCGCATCGTGTCCGAGCCGCTCGAGCCTGCCGGTGCAATTGCCGAACCTTATGCGCTCTGGGCGATCGAAAACCAGTCCGGCCTGCGGCTCCCTTGCATCCATCCGTGCGTGAAGCTCGTGGATGACCTGACGCCTTACGAGAAGCTGAAGCTTCACATTCTCAATCTCGGCCACACGGTGCTCGCCGAGCTCTGGCTAAGGCAAGGTCGCGACCAGAACGAGACCGTTCGGAAAATCCTGGCCGACGCCGGCATTACCGCGCACTTGGACAAAATCTACCAATCCGAAGTGATCCCCGCCTTTGCCGCAAAAGGCCTGGAGAGCGAAGCGGCAGACTACGTGACCGCGACGCTGGAACGCTTCAGAAACCCGTTCCTCAACCACCGCCTAGGCGATATCGCCAATCATCATCGCGAAAAGATCGAACGGCGGATCGTCGATTTGCGGCGCTGGAGCCCCGGCGTAGCCATGCCTGAGCTCCAGGCAATCTGCGATCAGTAGCCGGATTCCTGCTTTTTCGGAGTCGACGTCGCCTCGCCGAGAAACTCCTGGCGTAATGCCGTCGTCGCGCGCACGAGCGACGTGACATCCGTGCCGATCGCCATGAAATCGGCGCCCATCTCGCGATAGTCTCGCGCCTGCTCGAGATCGAGCGTCATGATGCCCCGCGCCTTGCCGGCCTTCTTGATGCGCTCGAACGCGTCGGCGATCGCCGCGCGCACCTCCGGATGACCCGGCTTGCCGAGGTAACCCATGTCGGCCGCCAGATCGGAGGGGCCAATGAACAGGCCGTCGACGCCATCGAGCGCGGCAATCTCGTCGATGGCGGCAAGACCTGCGCGGCTCTCGATCTGCAGGATCAGGCAGATTTCGTCGCCGGCGGTCTGAAGATAGTCGCCGATGCGGCCGAACTCCGAGGCCCGCCCGAGGGCGGCGCCGACGCCGCGAATACCATGGGGCGGATAGCGGGTGGCGCGCACCAACTGCTGCGCCTGCGCCAGGCTCTCGACCATCGGGATCAGGAGGGTCTGCACGCCGGTATCGAGGATCTGCTTGATCAGCACGGTATCGCCCACCGGCAAGCGAACCATCGGGTGGCTCGCCGATGCGGAGACGGCACGAAACTGTGCGGACAGCAGCGGGATATCGTTCGGCGCATGTTCGCCGTCGATGAGCAGCCAGTCATAGCCGCTGCCGGACACCACTTCGGCCGCATAGGGGCTGGCTAGCGCCACCCAGAGCCCAAGCTGGAAGCGGTTTTCGCGCAGGGCTGCTTTGAAAGGGTTCTTCGGTGCCGGCATGGGTCGTCTCCTCCTGCTATGCGACGGGACGAGCGATGCCTCAATCCCGCAATCACGAGATTTCTACCGGCAAAGAAAAAAACCGGCCAGAACTTTCCGGCCGGTTTTTCAGATTGGGTACCGTATCTTACGCAACGCCGCCGAGGCAGACGTATTTGATCTCGGTGAACTCCTCGATGCCGTAGCGCGAGCCCTCGCGGCCGAGGCCGGAAAGCTTGACGCCGCCGAACGGCGCTTCCGCCGTCGAGATCAGGCCGGTGTTGACGCCGACCATGCCGTATTCCAGCGCTTCGGCGACCCGGAACACCCGCGCCAGGTCCTTGGCGTAGAAATAGGACGCGAGACCGAACTCGGTGTCGTTGGCCTGCTCGACCACGTCCGCCTCGTCGGTGAAGCGGAAGAGCGGGGCGACCGGCCCGAAGGTTTCCTCGCGTGCAACCGCCATCGCCTGGGTGACGTCGGCCAGAACCGTCGCCTCATAGAAGGTGCCACCGAGCGTGTGGC